>NZ_JBKVWU010000026.1:18254-24818 GCF_046972485.1 Hominilimicola sp. | reverse complement strand
TATCAATACTGTTTTCATCTTCAATGACACGCATCATCTTAAACGGCTGACGTGATGTACCCAAAATTGTACCGCCTATTGTAAGTATACCGGAAAAATCAGATTGATTCATCTTCTTGTAATCACCGTGGATAAGTCCGGCATAACCGTTTTGAATACCGTAAATTTCAACGTCGTCAATTTCTTCATACAGTCCCTTTGCAACACCTCTGATTGCCGCATTAAGACCTTGACAATCTCCGCCGCTTGTTAAAATACCAATCTTTTTCATCAAATCATCCTCTCATTTTAGTTTTCCGATTACGACTCTGTCATTGTCGTTTAAATCTTTTATCACTTCTGTATCATAAAAGTCGTTTTGCATAAGACCTCTTACAGATTCGCCTTGATTATAGCCAATCTCAAATGCAAGCAGACCGCCTTTTTTCAAAAAATTATGTGCCGTTTCGGTTATACGTCTGTAAAAAACAAGTCCGTCCTCACCGCCGTCCAACGCAATTCTCGGCTCATAGTCCTTAACTTCCGTCTGCAACGTTTCAATAACCGCTTTTTCTATATACGGTGGATTTGATATGACAACATCATACTTTTTTTTCGGATATTCATTTAATATATCCATTTTATACGATTTCACTCTGTCTGACACATTATTTCTTTTAATATTTTTTTCAGCCGTTTCAAGTGCAATATCACTTATATCAAACAGCTCAACATCTGTATTTTTTTTGTAATGTGCAATACTTATTCCGATACAGCCGCTACCTGTACATATATCGGCTACAGTTGTTTTCTTATCGCCGATTTTATCAATTACGGTTTCAACAAGAATTTCCGTATCACTTCTCGGTATAAGCACACCCTCCCTGACAAAAAAATCAAGTGACATAAATTCGGTTTCTCCGAGTATATATTGCAGCGGCTCACCTTTTTTACGTCTTTCAATCATTTTATTCATTCTGTAAGTATGTTGAGGCATTACAGGCAATTTGCCGTTTAAAACAAGTCGGGTTCTGTCCATTTCCATAACACTCATAACCATAAGCTCCGCCTCAAACCTTGCATTATCTCCAAGCTGCTTTGCCGTTTCTCTCACAAATTCCGATATTACCATCTGTCGTCCTCTTTATTTTCAGGTATACACGGTTTCATTGATTCAATCGCTACTTCAATTTGAGACGCGTCAGGTTCTCTTGTAGTAAGTTTTTGCAGCCACAATCCCGGTTTTGAAAGCCATGCCACCCATTTGCTTTTACTTCTTCCGGCGAATTTTATAATTTCAAACGAAATACCCGCTACAGCCGGCAAAAGTGCAAGACGCATTAAAACACGCAATATAACCATATCCACTCTCGGCAAAAGTGCAAAAAGCAAAATACTCACTATCATAACGAAAAGCAAGAAACTCGTTCCGCATCTCGGATGAAATCTTGTATGTTTTTTTATATTTTCAACAGTAAGTTCTTCCCCTGCCTCATAGCACGCTATCGTCTTATGCTCCGCACCGTGATATTGGAATACACGTTTAATGTCTTTCATATTTGAAACAATAGCCAAATATCCTATAAATATCACCATTCTTATTATGCCCTCAAAAAGGCTTGTAAATAAGTGTGAATCTGTAAATGCCGAAATTGGCGGAATAAGTGTACCGATTTTTTCCGCACCTTTCGTAAGAAAAGTAGGAAGTACCATAAACAAAGCAATACTGAATACAAGCGATATTGCGATTGATACATAAATTACTATATCCTTGATTTTGTCGCCGAACTTATCGTCAAGCCACTTGTCAAACTTACTTTCTGTTTTCTCCTCTTCCTCAATATCGACAAATTCCGCACTGAACATAAGTGCTTTCATTCCTATAACAAGGCTGTCTACAAAACTCACGCAACCTCTTATTATAGGCAATCTCCAAAACTTCTTTCTTGTTTTTGTTCCGTTTTCCTCGACCTTACATTCAATATCACCGTCAGGCTTTCTCACCGCCACTGCTGTTTTGAAAGGGCCTCTCATCATTACGCCCTCCATAACCGCCTGACCGCCTATTGATGTAATATGTTGCTGTTGTTCTTCTTTACTCATCTATTTTCTCCTATCTGTTTAATATTATCAGCACATACAGTTACAGCATAACCACGTTGTACAGCAATTACAACAATCACTGCAATCGCAACAACCTGCCGAATCTGAGCCGGTACTTGTGGTTGATGTGTATGTTCTGTTTCTGTTCATTACATTGTTTAATGTACTTCTGTATTCAACATTGTTCGGCTCCATCTGTACAGCAGTCTGCAAAAAACTTATAGCTTGGTCATACCAACCGACCTGCATTCTCGCAAGACCCGATAAATAATACCATTCCGCTGTTTTCGGCAATAAGTTAAGCATTTCAAGTGCCTCACGAATTCGTGACTGCGTTATAAGAATACGAACATTTTGAAAACTTGCCTGTCCGCTTGTGTGCGTCTGTGATGTTGAATATCCTCTTGATGACGTACTGTATCCCGTATTAGTCGCGGTACGCTTATTCGTTATCATATCGTAGGCTTTGTTAATTTCTTTCATCTTTTCAGCCGCCAAATCCGCAAGCGGATTATTAATGTATCTGTCGGGATGATATTTTTTCACCAATTCTTTGTACGCTTTTTTTATTGTTTCTTCATCGGCGTTTTCGCTAACGCCCAATACTTCATAAGGATTCATTACTTTCTCCTAAAATACTTTTCTGTTTAGCTTTTAGTGCAATATACATAATATTGTCCAAAACTTCTTTATTTTTGTATATCTCAAGCAAATTATATGCAGACGCCGCATTTTCAAGAGTGAACGTCATTGAGGTATATAAATCCTCTCTAATCGTGTCTTTTATTTCTTGTGCGTTTTTATCCTCATATTTTGCTTTAAAGGTATTGTAATCATTTTTCTTTACGTCTTTTTCCAAATCGTTATACGCGTCAATTATATATATCCATCGCCCTGTATTATAGCCAAGCCAAGCAAGAATACGTTTTTTATCCTTGTCCTCAATAAAATCGGGTGTAAATAATATTTCAAGAATTCTTGCAAAACAATCGGCTGTTTCATCAATTTCTTTGCAGTTATTTTTTTCAAGACGACTCAATTCATCAAGACATTTTCTGATATTTTCATATTCTCTCGGATAATGTTTTTTAGCTTTTCTGACACCGTTTGCAAAAAACAACATACTAAACAACGCTTTTATACTTTTGTCATCGTTCCAATCGTCAAGCAATTTCAAATAAGTAAGTATAACACCCATATCGGCTGCATAATTTAGTGCCGTGTCATTTTCAACACATATATTTTCACGGATAGGATGCAACCCGCATTTTTTATCTTTCATACTTATTTCTTTTTTGCAAACCGAAGATAAAACAATCGCAAGGAATGTTATGTCATAGCTAAGTCCCAGCCTTGCCGATTGCGAACATCTCTTGCCGATAGCCTTACACAATCCGCAATAATATGCTTTAAACGTCTTTAAGCCTTGTTCGCTCAACGCATTTTTGCATACTGTAACGTATCCGAACATTAAAACATTCCTTCCATAATAACATAAGTATATTTAAAGTATATCTCAAATCGCCATAAATTTCAAGGTGTATGATATATTTAAGATAAAATTTTATTTTTTATTCATAATTAAGCATACTTTTATCGTTATTATGAGAAAATAATATTAAAAAAATGTTGACTGGAGTAATTTAATATGAAACACGAAATGACTAACAAAGAATATAATGAATACGTAAAAACAAAAACACCCAATTCAAAGCTTTTTTCAAACTGTTTAAAAGCCTTTGTATCGGGCGGAATAATATGCGTAATCGGGCATTTTATTTTAACTATGTTTAAAAAATGGGGACTTGATACAGAAGCCGCAGGCACTGCCACTTCAATCATATTGGTGTTTGCCGGTGCATTGCTTACAGGACTTGATATTTACCCGAAAATCGCTAAATTTGCGGGTGCGGGAACTATTGTACCGATTACCGGATTTGCAAATTCCGTTGTTTCCCCTGCTCTTGAGGCAAAAACCGAAGGTATGGTGCTCGGTGTCGGTGCAAAAATATTCACAATCGCCGGTCCCGTTATCCTTTACGGTACACTTGCCTCGTTCGTTGCCGGTATTGTGTATTGGATTATAAGTTTGTTTTAAAAAACAAAAATCTTCTTGAAGAAACAAAATTTACTTCAAGAAGATTTTTTAATTATTTAAGTTCATATCCGCCGACAGGACGAATTGAAAGAACGTGGCACATATTTTCACCCAACACGTTCTCAATTTTTGTTTTAAATTCATCAAGCATATCAAGCGGAACAAACGCTTGTACAGTTCCGGCAAAACCACCGCCGTGAACTCTGTACGCGCCTTTGTCGCCAAGTATTTCATCGCACAAAGCCAATGTCAAAGACACTGCTTGATTTTTAGGCATACTTGTTGCAAACACATTTTGCAGATACATATACGACGACTGTCCCGATTTCTTTACAAGCTGTTTAAAAAGTTCAAAATCATCATTTCTCAAAGCCTTAACTTCTTCCTGTGCACGTTTGTTATCATTAAAGAAATGGATTGCACGAAGTACTGCTCTGTCATTATTAAGTTTTGCACGAATGTTTTTGATATTCGCCATAAACTCATTTTCATCAACTTCACGCAAAAATTCCTTACCGAAAAATCCCGCAACTGCTTTCATATCAGACGGAATTGTCGCATATTCATCAGTTAAATCTGCGTGATCCGCACCCGAATCAATAATGCAAAGAGCGTGATTATGCTTTTTCAAATCAAATTCAACTTTTTCAACTATCGGTTCTTCCGTACTCTTAAAATCAATAGCCACAACCGAGCCGACAGATGATGCCATCTGATCCATAAGTCCGCTTGGTTTATTGTAATAAACATTTTCGGCGAACTGTCCGAATTTTGCAATTTCAATCGGATTTACTTCGTTATTTGCAAAAAGTCCGTTTATAATTGTTCCGACAAGCACTTCAAAAGCCGCTGACGATGAAAGTCCCGAGCCTTTAAGTACATTTGATGTTGTGTACGCGTCAAAGCCTTTAACGTCATAACCCAAATCAACAAATTTTTTAATTACACCTCTTATAAGAGAAATCGCCTTGTCAAATTCCTTTTCTCTTATTTCAAGACTGTCAAGTTCAATCACATCAAGCGGATAGTTTCTTGATTGAATACGAACAGTATTCGTGCCGTTTGGTCGTGCTGCAGATATAACATCAAGATTAACACTTCCTGCAAGTACGCAACCATGTTGGTGGTCTGTGTGATTGCCTCCGATTTCAGTACGACCCGGAGCGGAGAACAAAGCAATATCGCCGTCTTTACCGAATGTTTCTTCAAAGCCGTTTATAACGTCAATATATCTGTCTGAATACTTTTTCACATCATTTTTATCGCACGAATACAAATATGTAAGCTTATCATCATATTCACCGTTTTTTAGTGCATTTATTGTTTCTTCTATAGAACGCATATAAAACCTCCCTTAAAATGAAAGGTGTAACATTGTTACACCTTTCATTATTTATTTAAAATATTTAATTTTATTCAACCATAAGAAAATCACTTACAATATGTTGCATTTCGTCCTTGTCGCATACAAGGTCAAATACAACTGACTTATCTTTCAGTTCATAAAGTGACTTAGGAATTTGCATATTACTCTTTTCAGAAAGTTCCTTCAATAGAGTAAATTCGTCTTTACCGACAACTGCATTGTGATCCTCAAGCGCAATAAGAACACTCTGATTAAACTTGAACGGACTTGCAGTTGATGCAATAATTGTCTTTGTTGTGTCGCCTGTTTGAGCAACATACTTATCGTAAACAGACTTTGCAACGGCTGTATGAGTATCAATAACATAATCATATTCAGACGCACACTTTTTAATTGTAGCCATTGTTTCTGCATCATCACAGCAACCTGCAGTAAACATTTCCTGCATTTTTGCCTTAACGTCAGCTGAAACTTCATAGCTGCCATTAGTGTTAAGCTCTTTCATCCATTCGCTGACAAGTTTATCATCACAACCTGTAAGGTCATAAAGAAATCTTTCAAGGTTACTTGAAATAAGAATGTCCATTGACGGTGAGATTGTTGTATGGAAATCTCTGTTCTTATTATAAACACCGGTCTTTATGAAATCTGTCAAAACATTATTTTCATTCGACGCACAAATAAACTTAGCGATTGGCAAGCCCATTTTCTTTGCATAATATGCGGCAAGAATATTACCGAAGTTACCTGTCGGAACGACAACATTAATCTTATCGCCGATTTCAATTTCGTTATTCTTTACAAGCTCTGCATATGATGAGAAATAATATACAATCTGAGGAACAAGTCTGCCCCAGTTGATTGAGTTTGCAGATGAAAGCTTAAATTGATTTCTGTCAAGAAGATTTTTATAATCAGTGTCTGTAAATATCTTCTTAACACCGCTTTGAGCATCGTCAAAGTTACCCTTAACCGCGGCAACACTTACGTTATTACCCTCTTGAGTAACCATTTGAAG
>NZ_JBKVWU010000026.1:0-18244 GCF_046972485.1 Hominilimicola sp. | reverse complement strand
CATTTGAAGCTTTTGAATTTCACTTACACCGTTGTCAGGATAGAATACGATAATTCTTGTGCCTGCAACATCTTTAAAGCCTTCAAGTGCAGCCTTACCTGTATCACCCGATGTTGCAACAAGGATTACGATTTCTTTATCTTCATTAGTCTTTTTCATTGATGTTGTAAGAAGATGAGGAAGAATTTGAAGTGCCATATCCTTAAAAGCACAAGTCGGGCCGTGCCATAATTCAAGGAAATATGTTGTATCGTTAAGTTTATAAACAGGAGCAATGCTCTCTGTTTCAAACTTTTCCTTTGTATATGCACTGTCTATGCACTTTTTAAGTTCTTCTTCTGTGAAGTCAGAAAGGAACTTGCTAAGTACAAAATATGCTCTTTCGTTATATGACTTTGACGCCAAATTTTTAATCTCATCTAAACTAACTGAAGGAAAGCTTTCCGGAACAAAAAGTCCGCCCTCTGCACTAAGTCCTGTTTTTATAGCCTCTGCCGAACTTACAGATATGCTCTTATCCCTCGTACTATGATACTGCATTAATCAAAACCTCCAAATAATTAATCGTGCCTGTACAAATTTTCATACGTTCAATTCATACAGGCACCTTTGTTTTTTCGCGTCTTACGCTAATTTCTTTATGTAATCAGGTGCTGTTTCAGCATCTATGCTTACTGATATTACAAATGTGATTTCAAAATTTTGGCTCATAGTCTCAAGTCTGTTAAGGAATGATTCAAATCCGTCAAGATTGTCTGAGCCGACAATTTTGAAAATACCGTCAACAAAAATGTTTGTAATATCGAAGTCACGGCTTATAATACCGCTGATAAATCCAAGGAATTCATCATATGACTTAATTTCAAACTCTGATGTGTCTGCCATTCTCGCCTTTGACTTTACATCAAAAATATTTCTGTTTGTGTCGTTGCTGATAAAAACAACGTTGCCCTTTGCAACCGTTAGAGCGTTGTTCACTTTCTCAATAAGAGCCTTTGTCTTACCGGTGCCTTTTTTTCCAATTAGAAGTTCAACCATGTTAACCTTCCTCCTTTATAATAAATTTTTATTTTCTGAGAGTCGCCCTCTCTGATTTTACTTTAATCTTGCTTCAAGAGCGTCCTTTTCGCTTTCGTAACCCGGCTTACCAAGAAGTGCAAACATATTCTTTTTGTATGCTTCAACACCCGGTTGATCAAAAGGATTTACCCCAAGCAAATATCCTGAAAGACCGCAAGCCTTTTCAAAGAAATATACCATTTTACCGAAATTATATGCGTCAAGCGCAGGTACAATAACCGCAAGGTTAGGAACTTGACCGTCTGTATGAGCCAAAGCCGTACCCTGTGCGGCTTTTGAATTTACATAGTCGATAGTCTTGCCTGCAAGGAAATTAAGTCCGTCAATATTATCCTCTGTTGCTTGAATTTCAATATTCTTGCGAGGATTTTCAACAAGCAAAGCTGTTTCAAACAAAATTCTTTGTCCTTCTTGAATGTATTGTCCCATTGAATGTAGGTCACTTGAGAAGTCTGCCGCCGCAGGGAAAATACCCTTGTTGTCCTTACCTTCACTTTCGCCGTAAAGCTGTTTCCACCATTCGCCGAAATAGTGAAGTGCCGGCTCATAATTAACCATCATTTCAACAGTCTTGCCTTTTCTTGCAAGTGCATTTCTTACAACTGCATATTGATAACATTGGTTTTCTGCAAGATTTGGATTAGCATATTCATCCTGTGCCTCTTTTGCACCCTGCATCATCTTATCAATATCAATACCTGCCGCAGCAATCGGAAGTAAACCTACTGCAGTAAGAACAGAGTATCTGCCGCCGATATCGTCAGCGATAACAAATGTTTCGTAACCTTCTTCGTCTGCAAGTGACTTCAATGCGCCACGAGCTTTATCTGTTGTTGCATAAATTCTTTCTTTTGCACCTTCCTTGCCGTACTTCTTTTCAAGCAAGTTTTTAAATATTCTGAACGCAATAGCAGGTTCTGTTGTTGTTCCTGATTTTGATATTACGTTTACTGAAATATCTTTACCCTCTACTGTTTCAAGCAAATCAGCCATATATGTCGAACTGATGTTATTTCCGGCAAAGAAAATAGCAGGACCTTTTCTCTTGTCTTTGTCAAGAGCATTATAGAATGAATGTTGTAACATTTCAACAGCCGCTCTTGCACCAAGGTACGAACCGCCTATACCGATTACAACAAGTACATCTGAATCAGAACGAATCTTTTCAGCCGCTTTTTTAATTCTTGCAAATTCTTCTTTATCATAATCCGTAGGCAAGTTTACCCAACCAAGAAAATCGTTACCTGCACCGGTTTTGTTATGAAGCATATTATGTGCCTCTTTAACATATTCAGCCATATTATCAATCTCATGCTGTCCGACAAACGGAAGTGCTTTTGAATAGTCAAACCTAATATTGCTCATTATATATTGCCTCCTAAATTTCATATAAAACATATTATGTTTTGTTACTTATTATTCTATACTATTTTGCCAAATAAATCAATAGTCATTGTGAAAATAGTTTGTGAATATTTATTTCTTTTTCATTTCAAAATTCTTGTTTTGTTTGGATTTTGTTGTGTAATGCCAAATTGAACGGTACAACATATAGTTATTCTTCGTCGTACGTTTCAAGAAAACTGTGTTTCACACCGTCAATTTTGTACGCAACAATCGCCTCTAAACTGACATTTTCAACACTTTTGAATATATTCCCCTCAACGTACGGATTTACCTGTTTCAACGTTTTTATAAGTTCTTTTATTTCAACTCTCTTTGAACGGTTTTCTTCGTTATTACACGTTGTACAAGTATCCGTAAACTTGCAGGCACATTGTATAAAATGCAAATCGTTATATCGACACCACGATTTTATATCCTGCTCACGAATTAAATAAAGCGGTCGTATAAGTTCCATTCCCTCATAGTTTGTGCTGTGAAGTTTCGGCATCATTGTTTGCACCTGTCCCGAATACAGCATTCCCATTAATATCGTTTCAATTACATCGTCATAATGATGTCCCAACGCAATTTTATTACAGTCCATATCCTTTGCGAATTTATACAAATATCCCCTTCTCATTCTTGCACACAAATAGCAAGGCGACTTTTCAACATTATAAACCGACTCAAATATATCGGATTCATAAATAGTTATAGGGATATTCAATTTCCTTGCATTTTCCTCTATAACCTTACGGTTTTCAGGACTGTAACCGGGATCCATAACCAAGAATTTTACTTCAAATTCAAATTTATTGTGAAGTTTAAGTTCCTGAAAAAGTTTTGCCATAAGCATTGAGTCTTTTCCGCCCGATATACAGACCGCAATCTTGTCGCCCTCTTTAACCAAATCATAAGTATTAATTGCTTTTGCAAACATACGCCAAATTTTTTTACGGAATTTTTTTCTTATACTTTGTTCAACATCACGACTTATACTCTCGGCCTCTTTTCGCTTTATCGAATCCAACAGCCATGCAGTATATCCGCCCTCAAGGCTCACCGCGTCAACGCCTTTTTCTCTTAGCCGCTCCGCAACGTCTATGCTTATTTTACCTATTCTGCAACAAATAATCAGTTTTTTTGATAAATCAACCTTTTCGCTTGTTTCTATATCATCTGACGGAACATAAACCGCTCCCGGCATTTCGTCTTTTTGAACTTCCTCTTTGTCACGAATATCTATAATTTGATATGTGTCTTTATCTAATTTATTCAATTCTTCTATTGTTATACTCATAATTATTTCCTATCCCCAAATATATTTCCTATTATTTCAGTAGGCATAATTTTATAACAAATTTGTTGATTTGTCAAATACCAAAAAGCAGAGTCATATCTTATGACTCTGCTTTTGTTTTATATCGTTTCCGCAAATTTCTTTGTATAATCTTCAAGTTCGGCAAGTTTTTCGTCTGACGGATTGAATATACAACCGAACGGCTTTTCAAAAGGCTTTAGTTTTAGCAATTCAAGATGATTATGCACCAGCTGAATACCTTCACCGCCCCAGCCGTATGAACCGAATACAAAGCAAGGCTTATTCTTCATATTAACAAGGTCAATCGAAGAAATAATATCCCATACAGGCTTTACCGCATTTCGGTTGATTGTCGGTGTACCGAATACAAGTGCGTCCGCACTGTGAAGTGCCGTTATCATTTCATCGTTGATTTCGGCAACGTCATATTCTTTAACATCAAAATCACAAGAATTAAGCGTTTTTTCAATAACGTCTGCCATTTTCTTTGTATATCCGTAAGCCGACGCATAGAATATTGCGACTGTTTTTTTCTCTGTAACTTTTGGTGCACTCCAAGCCGAATACTTTTTAATGGCTTCTGCTATATATTTTTTAAGTACAGGTCCGTGACTGTTACAAACCATTTCAATATCAAGTGCCGACAACTTTTCAAGTGCCTTGACAACAAAAGCATTAAACGGCGATACAATGCAGTCATAATAAACTTTCATTGCCTTTTCATACTTATCGTAGTAAATTATATCCTCGTCAACAACTGCGTCCTCACAATAGTGTGCACCAAATACGTCACAGCTGAAAAGTGTCTTTTCACTTTCAAGATATGTCACCATAGTATCAGGCCAATGCAAATTAGGAACTATACAGAATTTCAATACCTTTCCGTCACCCAAATCAAGCTCTGCACCGTCTTTTGCAATATGCTCCTTAAAAGTCATATTTGTTATTTCTTTTAGATTTCTTATAGCCGCAATACTGCCCACAACTTCAATGTCCGGATTTAATTCAAGTATCTTCTTGACACTTCCCGAATGGTCAGGCTCTGTATGATTGCATATCAAATAATCAATCTCAGAAACAGGCATTATTTCTTCGATATTTGAAATATACGAATCAAGTAACTTTTCGTGTGCTGTTTCTATAAGTGCCGTCTTTTCACCCTTTACAAGATACGCATTATATGTCGTACCGTATTCCGTTTCCATAAAAATATCAAATGTTCTTAGTGTAGGGTCTTTCACTCCCACATAAAAAATATTATTCTTTAATTCAAGCATTTTTTATCATTCCTTTCACCGTTAATTCTATTTACAAACAATAGATACCCAATCTTTTCTTTGCTTGATTGAATTTATTTCAAAGCCGCATTTTTCAAGTGCCGCTTTAACGTCGTCTACTCTGTCCTCAATTATTCCCGAAGTAATAAACACGCCACCTTTTTTCATATATTCACGTGCTTTTGGAGCAAGCGCTATAATGACATCTGCAACAATATTTGCCACAACAACGTCATATTCATTTTTGGCAATTTCATTTTGCAATTCTGTATTTGTAATTATATCTCCGGCTTTAACCGTATATTTCGATATGTCGACATCATTCATGCCTGCATTCTGATATGCAATATCAACCGCATTCGGGTCAATATCAACCGCAAACGCACTGTCTGCACCCAACAACAATGATATAATTGACAAAATACCGCTGCCGCAGCCCAAATCAAGCACTTTAACGCCCGGTTTTATGTATTTTTCAAGTGTTTCGATACAAAGCTGTGTTGTATAGTGTCCGCCTGTACCGAAACTCATACCCGGATTTATATTGAATACAATTCTGTCGGTATTATCTTTAAGTTCTTCCCATTCAGGCTTGATAAGAATTTTTTCGCCTACTTCCAACGGGTGAAAATACTTCTTCCAGTTATTCGCCCAGTCTTCTTCCTTCATATTGTCAATATGGATTTCAAGTCTGCCGAACTCATTTTCATCGTCAAGCTGTTTCATTTCGGCAACAGTATTTCTGATTGCCATAAGCATTTCATGACCTGCCGCATTATCGCTGACATAGGCGATTACTTCCGTTTCGCCCTCTTTTTCCTTAATCAGCTCATCATCAACATAATCCCAATACTGTTTATTGTTTTCAAGAAAATCTTTAAAATCTTTTTCGTCCTCAATTTCAAGACCTGTTATTCCAAGCTGATACAGTCTTCCGCTCAAAGGCTCAATACCCTCTGATGTCGTAAATATAGATACTTTAATCCAATCCATAATATCCTCCGTGTTTATAAAATCATTTGCAAAAAGCAATACACTCTCGGTATTGCTTTTTTAGTTATTAATCAAGAAAATCTTTTAATTTCTTACTTCTGCTCGGATGACGAAGTTTTCTTAGTGCCTTTGCCTCAATCTGTCTTATTCTTTCTCTTGTTACGTCAAATTCCTTACCTACTTCTTCAAGCGTTCTTGCACGTCCATCGTCAAGACCGAAACGAAGTCTTAAAACTTTCGCCTCTCTTTCAGACAATGTTTCCAAAACCGCTCCAAGCTGTTCCTTTAGAAGTACAAAACTTGCCGCCTCTGACGGTGCAGGTGCGTCCTCATCCGGAATAAAATCGCCAAGATGGCTGTCCTCTTCTTCGCCGATAGGAGTTTCAAGCGAAACAGGCTCTTGTGAAATCTTTGAAATTTCACGCACTTTATCAACAGGCATATTTAGTTCTTTTGCAAGTTCTTCAGGCGTAGGTTCACGGCCAAGCTCCTGCACAAGCTGTCTTGAAACCCTTACAAGTTTGTTGATGGTTTCAACCATATGAACAGGTATTCTGATTGTACGCGCTTGATCCGCAATGGCTCTTGTGATAGCTTGTCTTATCCACCATGTCGCATATGTTGAGAATTTATAACCCTTTGTATAGTCAAACTTATCAACAGCCTTGATAAGACCAAGATTACCCTCTTGAATAAGGTCAAGGAAAAGCATACCACGACCGACATAACGCTTTGCTATACTTACAACAAGACGCAAGTTAGCCTCTGCCAAGCTTTTCTTTGCTTTTTCGCCGTCCGCAATCAATAAATCAATCTGCTTTTTAGTATCTTCGTCTATTTCCTCGCCAATTTCTTCAAGCTGTTCTTTCGCCGTTTCTCCGTCTGCCATTCTTTTGGCAAGTGACAATTCTTCCTCGGGAGTAAGCAGATTAACTTTACCTATTTCTTTTAGGTACATTTTAACGTGGTCATCAATATTGATACCCTCCGGAACAGACAAGTCCTCAAGTTCTTCCTTGCTTACTTCGATTTCTTCAAGTTCCTTATCCAAATCTTCAACAAGTTCGATAGATTCTTTTTCAAAAACGTCATAAAGTCTTTCCATTTCTTCCGGTGTCACTTCAATGTCTTCAAAAGCGTCACTTATTTCCTTAAAAGTAAGTACCCCTTTTTTCTTACCTTTTTCGATAAGCTCTCTTTTAATGTCTTTCTTCTTTTCCTGCATTAAACTATTCCTCCCAAGTATTTTTCTCATTTAGAAGTTCTTCACGTTGCTTAAACAAATCCATCAAATTCGTAGGGTCTGCTTCGGCATTGATACGCATATTCAGCTTCTCCAATTTAATTGTATATAAAAGTTCTTTGACGGTTTCTTCATCACCGCTGTAAACTTCAAGATTATAAAAAACTTCCGACGCCTCACTCAAATCGTCGCCCGAAAAATCATTTAACATCATTGCCGGATCGGGTGACATTCCGTTTTCATAGCTGTCATACATACTTTTCGCCAAACGTCTGTACACATTTGTTGCAAATTCCTCGGCTTTAATCTGTGCCGACGACATTTTATAAAGTTTTTTACTTTGCGATATAAGTCCCAAAAGCCGTTTTTCAGCTTCAAGCAAACTGCTTGTAACCATTTGATTTTTCGTTGTTTCGCGCTTTCTTTGTTCGACTTTTTTCTGATACTCATTTTTAGTCGGTATTCTTTTATAACTGCCCTTCGATATTTTTTCACGGTATTTGCTTGCTATCGCCTCTCGGCTTATTCCTGTATCCTCCGCGACTTTCGTTATATAGGCGTCTACCTCAACAGCATCTTTTAATTTTGTAAATATGTTTACTACCTCATCTATAAACAGTATCTTGCCGTCCGTACTCGTTACGTCGTACTGCTTTTTTATCAAAGAAATCTTAAATTCAGTGGCAGGCATCGCATTTTTGACCGCCTCTTTGAATTTTTCAACTCCGTTTTTGTTTATGTATTCATCGGGGTCTTTGGCATTTTTAAGCCGTATCACCCTCGCTCTGCCGCCTACATTGTTTATTATGTCAATGGCTCTTAACGCCGCTTTTGTACCTGCCTCGTCACTGTCGTAACATATCAGTATTTCACTGCCGTAACGCAACATCAATTTAGCTTGATTTTCCGTAATAGCCGTACCGAGCGTTGCAACAATATTTTTTATACCGGCTTGATATACGGATATTACATCCATATATCCCTCACACAGTATTATCTCCGACGATTTTGCATTTTTCGCCAAGTTTAGTGAAAATAAGTTTCTGCCTTTATCAAAAACAGGTGTTTCGGGCGAATTCAGATATTTAGGTATTTTATAACCGTTAATCTCTTTATTGTCGTGCATAATTCGACCGCCGAAACCGATAACATTTCCTCTAACGTCAATTATCGGAAACATAACACGATCTCTGAATTTATCGTATATTCTGCCCTCACGGCTTACGGCAAGTCCGCCCTCGACAATTTCTTCTGTTTTAAACCCTTGTGAAGTCAAATATTTAAGCAAATGATCGTGTCCTTCGGGCGCATATCCCAAACCGTATACCGTAACCGTTTTCCAAGGTATATTACGTTTTGCAAAATACTTCTGACCTTTTTCGCCTATGCTTTTATCACGCAGGCAATTATAAAAAAATCTCGCTGAAAGTTTGTTCATTGCCAAAATACGTTTCTTCTTTTCATGCGACGCGTCCGAAAAATTCCCGTCATCTTCGGGAATTATTATACCTGCATTGTCGGCAAGCAGCTTCAACGCATCAATAAAGTCAAGATTTTCTGTACGCATTACGAACTGCACCAAATTACCGCTCGCACCGCATCCGAAACAGTGAAAAAGCTGTTTCTCCTGACTTACATGGAATGACGGCGTTTTTTCATGATGAAACGGACAAAGTCCGCTGTAATCACGTCCCGATTTTTTTAATTGTACATATCTCGATACATAGTCAATTATGTCATTTTCATCACATATTTGAGCTATCATATCGTCTGAAATTCTTCTTGGCACACCGTCACCTCCTTTTATCAATGGTACTATTTTCACACATAATGCGTAAAAATATACTTATCTTATCGTTTCAATTATTCTTTCTGCTAAAATCTTGCATTGATTTATAGCATATGTATCTTCATTTGCCGGTTTCTGAGCAGATACACCGAAATGTCCCATACCCGATACAGAGCTGTTGCCTATAAGCGTCATACCCGAAACAAGCGCGCATGAATGAATATGCTCCAAAGTCCTTTCCTGACCGCCATACTTTGACGCACCGACAGTTACCGCCGCCATAGGCTTTCCGAGCCACTTTTTATTAGCTCTTGCGTCCCTTGTCTTGTCAAAAAAACATTTCATCTGACCTGTCATAGAACCAAAATAAACAGGACTTCCGAAAACAACAAAATCAGCTCTTTCGATTTTATCAAATAATGTATCAAGTTTTGTATCTTTATAGCACTTTTTTGTACAAGGCGTTGAACAGGCTACGCAAAACGGTGTTTTTGTATCCATAATCGCCTCACTGACACTGCAAATTTCAGTTTCTGCACCCTTTTCGGCACAGTGTCTTAAAATTTCGTTAAGCAAAAATGCTGTATTTCCGTCATTGTTATGACTTCCGTTTAATGCTAATATGTACATATTATACGCTCCAATCTTTCATCAAAACAGAGGTAAAAATACACTTCACGTTATATTTACCCCCATTTTCTCATTTTATAACATTTTATTTATATTATATTGAAATTTTATTCAAAAAATGCTTTATGTCTTAAAAACTTTCGCTTTTTATAATACAACATACGCACCCAAAAATCCTTTTTTAATTTTAAAATTTCTCATAATCCGCAAAAAAGAGGATGATACCACCCTCTTTTTTGTAACTAATTCATAACAGCTGTACCGATAATGCTGTTAATATCTTCAATATTATAACGTTCCATATATTCTTTGATCTCTTGCTTTACAGGAAGAATTAAATCCGGTTTTACAAAAAGTCCTGTACCCAAAGCCACAAGCGAAGCACCGGCAAGCATAAATTCGATTACGTCCTCACCGCTCATAACTCCGCCCATACCTATCAATGGCAATTTTACAGCCTCGTGCACTTCATGAATCATTCTGACTGCAACAGGTTTTACGGCAGGACCTGAAAGTCCGCCTGTATTGTTTGCCAAAATCGGACGTCTTGTGTGTATGTCAATTTTCATACCCATAAGCGTATTTATAAGCGACAATCCATCTGCTCCGCCGGCCTCTGCGGCTTTTGCAATTTCAGTGATTGAAGTTACATTCGGTGAAAGTTTTACAACAAGCGGTTTCTTTGAATGTTTTTTTACTGCACTTGTAAGTTCGTTTACTACTTTAGGGTCTGTTCCGAATGCCAAACCGCCGTGCTTTACATTAGGGCAAGAAATATTCATTTCTATGATTGCAACGTCAGTATCTGAAAGAATTTCAGCCATTTCACAATATTCCTCTATCGTGTTACCCGACATATTTGCAATTACATTTGTGTCATATTCCGCAAGTATCGGCATTATGTGCTTTGCGAAATGCTCAACACCCGGATTTTGAAGTCCGACACTGTTTAATATACCGCTCGGCGTTTCTGCAATTCTCGGAGGTTTGTTTCCCTCTCTCGGTACTCTTGTAAGACCTTTTGCACCGAACCCTCCGTACTCCTCGATAGATACAAATTCATTGTATTCCATACCGAAGCCAAAAGTACCCGATGCAGTTACGATAGGGTTTTTAAATTCAACACCGCAAAAATTAATTTTTGTATTAGTCATTCAGAGTCACCTCCTCAGAATAGAAAACAGGACCGTTTGTACAAACCTTTGCATATCTGTCCGTACCCTCTTTATTCGTTTCACAGCTGCATACAAGACAAGCACCGATACCGCAGCCCATACGCTGTTCCAAAGACACCTGACATTTTATACCTCTGCTTTCCGCAATTTTCTTAACAGCTTTAAGCATAGGCATAGGACCGCATGAATAAATCATATCGCACTTATGCGAATCAAGATATTGTTCCATAGCCGACGCAATATATCCGTTGTAACCGTAACTTCCGTCATCTGTTCCGACTATAACCATATTTGAAACATCGCTAAATTCATCTTCCATAACAACTCTGTCTTTACTTCTGAAACCGAGAAATACATCGGCATTTATATTCTTTGCCAATTTATATAGCGGAAATACACCAATGCCGCCACCGATTATAACAGCATTTTTCACACTGTCCTTTATTTCAAAGCCGTGTCCCAAAGGTCCCATAACATCTATATAATCGCCGACTTCTTTTTTGGCAAGTTCCTCTGTACCCTTACCCTTGACTTCAAAAATAAATCTTACTTTTCCGTTTTCGGCGTCACAAATACTTATAGGGCGTCTTAAAAATGTGCTGTCACCGCAATTTATATGAAGAAACTGTCCGCATTGTGCCTCTTTTGAAATATCTTCACTTTCAATTACAAAATCAAAAATCCCGTCTATAATTTCCGTCTTGCTGATTAGTTTGCAATTCTCAACTTTTTTCATCTGCTACTCCTTATAACACGCTTGTAAGATCATTTTTCATTCTGATTGCCTCTGCTCTTGCCGCCTCGGCAAACTGTTCTTCTTTCCAATCGCCCTTTTTATATGCACACATAATACCTCTTGACGAGTTTACTATCGCACCAAGTCCGTCCTCATTAAAGCATGGTTTAACACCCTCTGCACCGCCGCCTTGTGCACCGTAACCCGGTACAAGGAAGTATGATTTAGGCATAAGCTTTCTCAAAACTTTCGCCTGTTCAGGATATGTTGCACCGACAACCGCGCCGACTGCACCGTATCCGCTCTTGCCGATAGTTTCTTCGTTCCACTTATTAACACACTGTGCAACCTTTTCATATATATGTTCGTCACCGACAAGCAAATCCTGCAATTCGCCGGATGACGGATTAGATGTCTTTACAAGTGCAAATATCGCCTTATCAAATGTCTTACAATCATTTACAAACGGCTGTATTCCGTCTGTTCCCAAATAAGGATTTACTGTAACACAGTCAACAGGGCAAGGCTCACATTCCACACCGTCTATATCAACTTTACCGAGATATGCTTTTGAATAAGCCTCTGCCGTACTGCCTATATCATTTCTCTTTACGTCAAGAATTATATACAAGCCCTTTTCTTTTGCATACGAAATAGTTCTGTGCATTACTTCCTCACCGTACAGACCGTACATTTCATAGAAAGCCGACTGTGGCTTTACAGCAGGTACAACGTCATAAAGTGCGTCTATAAGACCCTTGTTAAATTCCCATATAGCCTCTGTCGCACCCTTTAAATTCTGTCCGTATTCGGCATATGCTTTTTTTCTGATATACTCCGGAACATATTCGATTTTCGGGTCAAGTCCGGCTACTGACGGATTGCCCTTTTCCTTAATTTTCTGTACTAATAAATCTACTGACATTGCTTACCTCCTATGCAAGTTCACCATTGCTTACAACTATTTTTCCGCCTACTATAACGTATTCCGGTTTACCGCAAAGAGTAAAGCCGTCAAACGGAGAGTTTTTGCTCTTTGACTGGAATTTTGAAATATCAACCGTCCATTCTTTTGACGGATCAAATATCGTAATATCGGCGTCTGCGTCTATTGACAAACTGCCTTTATTTATTCTTAGTATTCTTGACGGATTGACTGCCATTTTTTCAATAAGTTCGTTCAAAGTCAAAACACCGGATTTTACAAGGTATTGAAGTCCCAATCCCAATGATGTTTCAAAACCTACGATACCGTTTAATGCAAGTGCAAATTCGCAATTTTTCTCATCAATATGGTGCGGCGCGTGGTCTGTTACGATACAATCAATCGTTCCGTCTTTCAATCCCTCTTTGATTGCCTCGACATCGTCAGAAGTTCTTAAAGGCGGATTCATTTTCGCATTTGTATTAAAGCCGTCAACAGCATTTTCAGTAAGTGTAAAGTAATGCGGGCAAGTTTCGCAAGTAACGTTTACTCCGCGTTTTTTAGCCTGTCTTACAAGTTCAACAGAACCTCTTGTACTTACATGCGCAATGTGAATTGCAGTATGTGTAGCTTCTGCGATTAGTATATCTCTTGAAACCATTACTTCTTCTGCCGCTCTTGTTATACCCTTTAAACCAAGATATGTTGCCATAAATCCCTCGTTCATCTGACCGCCGTCGGCAAGACCCAAGTCCTCACAGTGAGATATAACGGCTATATCAAACATTTTTGCATATTCCAACGCTCTTCGCATAAGCCCCGATTCAACAACAGGTCTGCCGTCATCTGATATTGCAACCGCACCGGCATTTTTAAGTTCGCCGATTTCAGCAAGCTCCTTACCCTCAAGGCCTTTTGAAATTGAGCCTATCGGATATACGTTTACATGACCGACTTCCTTAGCCTTTGTCTTTATATAAGTAACAATCGGCTCACTGTCTGTTACAGGCTTTGTATTCGGCATACAAGCGATTGATGTGATACCGCCCATTGCGGCACTTCTTGTACCCGATTCAATATCTTCTTTATATTCCTGTCCCGGATCTCTCAAATGGCTGTGCATATCAACAAGTCCCGGTGACACAATTTTACCTTCTGCATCTATAACGGTAACGTCACCGTCGGCATTAATGTTTTCGCCTATTTCGGATATAACACCGTTATCCACAAGTACGTCCGCTACTTTATCAAAATCATTTTTAGGGTCAACTACCCTACCGCCTTTAATTAATATCTTCATATTCTTTCCCTTTCGTTAGTCTTCAAATCCGCCTCTTGACAATATATACATAACTGCCATTCTGACTGCAACACCGTTTGTAACCTGCTCATTTATAACGCTTTGTTCGCCGTCAATGACGCTTGATGAAAATTCCACACCGCGATTTACCGGTCCCGGATGCATTACAAGTGCGCCCGGTTTTGCAAGTTTTAATCTCTCGTTGTCAACTCCGAAGAATCTGTAATATTCTCTTATACTTGGGAACAAGCCTTTTTTCTGTCTTTCAAGTTGTATTCTAAGTCCCATAACAACATCTGCGTCTTTTATTGCGTCCTCAACATTGTTAAATACTTTTACTCCAAGTCTTTCCATTCCCGGAGGCATAAGCGTTGTAGGACCGCCTACGCTTACATCTGCACCAAGCTTTGTAAGTCCGTAAACATTACTTCTCACAACTCTGCTGTGGTAAATATCGCCTATAATCGCAACTTTAAGACCTTTAAATCCGCCTTTTTTCTCCTTGATTGTAAGCATATCCAAAAGTGCTTGCGTAGGGTGTTCATCCATACCGTCACCGGCATTGATTACCGATGCACTTACAAGCGGAGCGATAAGATGCGGTGCACCGCTCATATTATGTCGCATTACAAGAATATCGGTACCCATTGCATTGATTGTTTCGGCAGTGTCTATAAGCGTTTCGCCTTTCTGTACCGATGAACCGCTTGCAGTAATATTAGCCGCGTTGGCACTCATATATTTAGCCGCAAGCTCAAAAGATAATCTTGTTCTTGTACTGTTTTCATAAAATAGATTTACAACAGTTTTGCCTTGAAGATGAGGAGTCTTTTTATTAGGCTGACCTAATATAAGTTTCATCGTTCCGGCTGTTTCAAGTATGTTTTCTATTTCTTTCGCACTTATGTCTTTAAGTCCGAGTAAATCTTTCTTCATTATTAATTATCCCCCTTACCGCATATTGATACTTTTTCTAATTTATCATCGTTTATTACAACATCAATATATTCATCATGCGAAGTCGGAACATCTTTTCCAATGTAGTCAGCACGGATAGGAAGTTCTCGGTTTCCTCTGTCTACAAGTACCGCAAGTTCGATTTTTTCCGGACGTCCCATGTCAAAAAGTTCTTCCATCGCCGCCCTTATAGTTCTGCCTGAATACAATACATCGTCAACTAAGATTATTTTCTTATCCTCTATTGAAAATGCAATGTCGTTTCCCGCAACTACCGGGTGCTTGCTGAGTCTTGTCAAATCATCTCTGTAAAACGTTATATCAAGACTTCCGAGTTCAAGCTTAATACCCTCGATTTCTTCGATTTTCTTGATTATAAGCTTTGCAAGTGATACACCTTTCGTTTGAATACCTATTATGACAAGATTTTCAGTTCCTCGATTTCTCTCAACAATTTCATATGCAATTCGGCTGACCGCTCTTTTTGAGGTAGCCTCATCCATAAGCAATGTTTTTTCTTCGTAATTCGCCATAACCTTTCCTCCGTCTTGGCTGTACTGTATTATATTACGCCATATTTATTTATATTATTATATAACATAATTCACTTTTTGTCTATACAATGACAGACAAAACATTCAAAATAATTTGCTGATGTATTTTCGGTGGCAAGAAAAAAGCACGTTTAAAACGTGCTTTTAATTAATTATATCAAACTTATGCAACAACTGTTCTATTAAACGGTAATCATACAATTTTTCAACAAATACAAATGTTTCATCACACATCTCATCAAACAAAACAGAAAACGGAATATCCTTATATTCATAATCTGATATAGGGGTTTCAAATGTCATCGCCTTTTTTATGTACTTCACATCTTTACTTTTATCTAAATATGAAATCAATCCGTCATAAATTTTCATATTTTCATCTACAGATTCAATTCTTATCTGAACTCCTGATTCTATCTTTACAGTATAAGTTTTCATTTATCAATACCCCTGTTGAAAATACGCTATAGCTTGTTTTACTGTTATCCCCAATTACCCTTTCCGTATATTTTATCATAGTACTTGCATTGTTCTAAAAATGTTGGTAACTATCTTGTGCCTCTTTGGGTGCATTTGGTTTTAATCTTTCCACATAGTTCTCATCTCTGTAACACCAATCAGGATTAGATGCCCAAAGCAAATCTGATTTTTTCACCCTCTTAAATTTATTTTTCTCGTTGTTTCCTCTTTATTCAATTTATATTTATTTTAAATTTTTCTTCTGATGTTAATTGTGTATATTTTATTTTCCTTGCTTTTAAATATTTTGCTAATTTTCCTAAGTCATATTCAGATGGTGGCAATATTTCTGAGGGACCTCCTGCATATAGTCCGCAAAAACTTTCACAATCAGGGTCAGGTATCATATTATTCACTTTGCTCACCTACTTTCTATAAAAGGTGTCAGAAATAACAGTCTTTCCTCTTGCATAATTATATTATAGCATAAATTATCATTTTTTCAACAAAAAGAAGATACAGGAAATTGATGATTTTCCACTTTACAAATTCAAACATTTCTGATATACTGATAGTGGTATCATTTGGTGTGGGATTAGGTTCCCTGGAAGAAATGCTATTATAGCAGAATATTCCCTGGCATCAAATGATACTTTTTATTTTTGATTTTTCTCTTGTTCTGCTTTTTCACGTTCTTCTTCCACCATTCTCATATACTCTCCGAATTTCTGCGCGTGTTTCTTCGCTCTTCGACATAAAGCCGTCAACTCTTCTTTTGTCAATTTTCTTTCTGTATTGTCCGAGTTCTCATTCTTTAAGTCTTTTTCTTGATTTTTCATATTTTATCCTCTCTTTCTTAAATTAATAAATATCATATTTCAAGATTAATTTTCAATTTTAGGATTAACATCTGCAAATTTTTCACGTATACTATATATAAAGCCGTTGTTTTGAAACAGGATTCTTGGCAATTGGAGCCTTGCCTTCTGGAGTAAGACAACGGCTTTTTTATTGAAATTAATATCACAAAATAATTTTATTATCTATATTCTGCCTCAAAAATTCTTGACAATTATTTCATTATAGACTATACTATCTGTTAAGGATACAATATTTATACTACCTAATGGCGCCTTTGTTGTGCCGTTTCGTATAGATATTGTATCCTTTATTATTTAACTGAAATATATTCCGTAAGAAAAACGTGTAGAACCTATTTAAAACAAAAACAAACCGCCAAACTTAGCGGTTTGTTTTCAAATTGGTGGAGGTGAGGAGAATCGAACTCCTGTCCGAAAACATATCCACCCAAGTTTCTCCGAGTGCAGGTTATGGTCAAGATTCCCTTTGATACTACTCCACAACCAAAGTTATATCATCGGTAGTCCTTAAATCATGGAAAAGGTCAGGACGTCCCTTTACTCACGTTCACCACTAAAATGATGCCTTGCCCTATGCCGTGGTACTCACAGGGGAGACAACGCCGCAATTAGGCAGCGTAAGCTAATTCTGTATCGTTAGCGTTTATATTTAAAAGTTTGAGCCGTTTTAAGTGGCACTCAACACTACTCGCTACTCGGGATTCAACATCCCCGTCGAAACCATTGCACCCCCATATTAATAACGGTTATAATTTTTTATCGACCGCTCAATATTACGTTTTGCGTCTTTCTTTGCAATATCTTCACGCTTATCATAAAGTTTTTTACCCTTTGCAACTGCCAAAGATACTTTAACCAAAGAGCCTTTCAAATACACTGCAAGAGGAATTAAAGCATAACCGTCCTGCTGCATTTGGTTTGTAAGTTTCAATATTTCTTTCTTATGAAGAAGAAGTTTTCTGTCCCTAAGAGGGTCACGATTAAATATATTTCCCTGTTCAAAAGGGCTTATATTCATCTGCTTTATAAATACTTCCCCGTTTTTGATTGACGCATACGCGTCGGTAAGATTAACCTTACCCAATCTTGCAGATTTAACTTCTGTTCCGGCTAATTCTATGCCGGCCTCTATTGTTTCCAAAATAAAATACTCGTGACGTGCTTTTTTATTCTGTGCAAGAGTTTTTGTATTTTCTTTTTTATCCGCCATAGAAATTCTCCTTTCGTCAAACTGCTTTGATATTATAACATATCCTAAAACAAATTGCAAACAAAATCATATATTAAGATTTTCTCTCATTATGCAAAATGTGCTTTTTTTCGCCGACTTTATATAATTTACTCTCATACGCATTATTTTCATCGTAAACAAGCTTCGGTACAGGTGACGGCTTACCGTTTTCATCAAGCGAAACCATCGTAAAAAATGCGGTCAATGCAATCTGTTTATTACCTGTAATAAGGTCCTCCGACTCGACCGTCACAAAGACCTCCATTGACGAACGTCCCGCATATATTACCTGTGCCTTACACGTTAC
>NZ_JBKVWU010000025.1:0-25108 GCF_046972485.1 Hominilimicola sp. | reverse complement strand
AAATAACCCAAATATAATTTATTTATTTAGAAATAATTATAGAATTTGCAAAAAATATCATAAATATATTGCTTTTTTCAGCCAAAGATAGTAAAATAGACTATGAATATTTTATAGGGGGTAATTTAATGTCAGACGGCAGTATGTTTTTGACTGTGTTTAGCATAATTTTACAGGTATTTTCTTTGTCAATCGGTATTTACTATCTTATAGTCGGGATTACGGGTTTTTTGCCGATAAAAGACAAGAATAAGAAAATTTCCGACAAAACACATAAATTTGCACTTATAATATCTGCACATAATGAGGAAGTCGTTATCGGTAATATGGTTGAATCTTTGAAACAGCTTGATTATCCCGATGACGCATATGATATTTTTGTAATTGCCGATAATTGCGACGACAATACCGCAAAAGCGGCTGAAGATGCCGGTGCACTTGTATATGTAAGAAACGTTCCGGAGCTTAGAGGTAAGGGACACGCGCTTGAATGGATGTTCGACAAGCTTTATAAAATGGACGAACAATACGACTATATATCGGTATTTGACGCGGACAACCTTGTTGATAAAAATTATCTAAAAGCTATGAATGAACGTGCAAATCAAGGCTTTAAGGTTGTTCAAGGTTTTCTTGACAGCAAAAACCCATACGATTCTTGGATTACGGCAGCTTATTCATTCTGTTTTTGGAGTGTAAACCGTATATTTCAGCTTTCAAGATACAAACTCGGTCTTTGCTGTGAACTTTCGGGTACCGGCTTTATAATCGCACTTGACACTTTAAAGAAACTCGGTTGGGGTGCAACCTGTCTTACGGAAGATATGGAATTTACAATGAAACTTTCTCTTAACGACACACGTGTGGCATTCGCTTACGACGCCGTTGTTTACGACGAAAAACCTTTGACCTTAAAACAGTCGTGGCGTCAGAGAGTTCGTTGGATGCAAGGACATTGTGACGTTGCATCAAGATATTTCTTCAAACTTATCAAAAAAGGCATTAAAGAGAGAAAACTTTCGTGTATTGACTGTGCTGTATATCTTGTTCAGCCGATAAGAATTATCGCAACAGGTATCATTACATTCTTCGCATATGCACAAACATTTCACCCCGACGGTGACTTAGGATTCATTCAGCTTTCATACATATTCGGTAATTCGTGGCTGTGGAACGTAATCGTTATTTTGCAGTTCTGCTATACACCGTTCGTTATATGGTATGAACGCCGCGAATTTAAGCCAAAAATGGTATTTTACTACTTCACATATATTTTGTATAACTTCACTTGGGTGCCTATCGCAATTCAAGGTATGATCGGTAAAAACAAAACCGAATGGTCACATACAAAACATACTCGCACAATTTCTATGGAAGAGTTAAATCGTTTAAACAGTAAATAACATATTTTAAAAACCGCTTTATGCGGTTTTTTTATTGCCCCAAACGCTTGACGTATTATTGCATTTATTGTATAATAAATCTTATAGAGAGAAAAGCAGTGCGTGGCAGTCAAATTGTATGATTTGCTATTGTTTTTCGGAAAAATAATTAAATATTTAATTAATGGAGGAAGAGAGTAATGTTAGTTGAAACAAAGGCTAAAGTAGGCGTATTTTCTATTGCATTAGGAGCTTATCTACCTCAGTTCCCATCATTGGTACCTGAATTTGAAGCTCAATACGATGCGTTCAAGAAAACACTTCCTGACACTGTCGAAATAATCGACGGCGGAATGGTAACAACAAAGGAGCAGTCACAAGCAGCAGGAGATTTATTCCGTGCCGCAGACGTTGACTTGGTATTTCTTCAGTTACTTACATATGCAACATCATACAATATGCTACCGGCAGTAAAAGACCTTGATGTACCGGTTGTTCTTGTAAATATCCAAAAGCTAAAGGCTTTGGATTATGACCACACTGATATAGCGTCATGGCTTGGCGAAGGTTATGCCTGCGGTGCAGTCGGCGAAATGGTTGCAGACCTTGAAAGATACGGCAAAAGACACGCTGTAATCACAGGTGTTGTTGAAGGCGGTGACCCTGGTGTACAGGCTGAAATCGACGATTGGTGCCGTGCAGCTCAGGTTAGAAGAAGATTCAGAGATACAAATATCGCTCAAATCGGCAGACCTTATCCGGGTATGATGGACCTTTACATTGACGAATCAAACCTATACAGAAGAATGCACCTATATACAAAGCAGTTCGACTGGGAAAAGATGTGGGCAATCGCTGACAACATCACAGACGAAGATGCAATTCGTGCAAAGGCTCAAGATATTCTTGATACATTCGACATCGAAGGTGGCGGAAGTATCGAAGAAGTTTGGGATATGGCTAAATACGTTGTTGCTTTCGAGCAATGGGTTAAGGACGAACATCTTGGCTTAATCGCATCTCACTATGATGGTTACGCTCAAGGTAAAGCCGGCGTACTTGACAGTATGCTTATCCCTGCATTCTCAATGCTTATTAAGCAAGGTACAGCTTGTGCCGTTGAGGGTGATATGAAGGTTGCTATGGCTATGAGTATCCTAAAGACTATCTCAGGTACAGGTCAGCTTGCTGAAATGTATTCAATCGACTTTAACGACGATATTGCAATCATCGGTCACAGCGGTTCGGGTGATGCTGATATTTCAGATAAAAAACCTACAATGAAGATTGTTAAGGTATTCCACGGTAAAACAGGCGGCGGTTACCTTACTCAATTCTATCCGTACACAGGTCCTGTTACTTATCTTGCAATTACACAAGACGGTGACGGTCACTTTAAGTTTATCGTTGCAGAGGGCGTAAATGAAGAAGGTAAGATTCTTTCATTCGGTGATACAAATATGAGAACACGTTTCACTTGCGGAGCAAGAGAATTTGTAAACCGTTGGAGCGAATGCGGTCCTACTCACCACTTTGCAGCCGCTACAGGCAGACATATCGATACAATCTTAAAGGTTGCTAAAATCTTTAATGTTCCTGTTGACATCGTAACAAGATAAATAAAACATATAAAAGCAAGCTATTCACGTGGCTTGCTTTTTTTGTACATTTAATATGAAATTATTGCTTTAAAGTTTAATATGTGTTAGAATAAAAAAAGGAGGTAGAGCCATATGTCAAAATACGAAGAAAAAATAACAGATAATTCACTTTGGTACACCGCCACACCAACTCCGCTTACACTGACATTGCCTTTTTACATAACCGAGGCAGGTCATTTTCGTGCAGAGGCTGATTATAAAGTGGAACGTGACGAACACGACAGTTATCTTTTGTTGTACACAATAAAAGGCAGCGGTACGGTTGTGAGTGACAAAGTTTCTTTGACTGCTCTTCCTCACAATGCCGTTATGATAAATTGTCATAATTATCATAAATACTTTTCAAATAACGAAGAATGGGAATTTATATGGATTCATTTAAAAGGCAGTGCAGTGGCGGCAATGTTTGATATTCTCTACCCTAACGCGGTAAATATTATTTCCGTAAAAGACTTTTTGAGTTTTGAACAACAGCTGTCGGAGCTTATATGTAACGTAACAAAAAATGATGTTCTCAGCAGTATTTCCACTTCTTCGCAAATACATGATGTTCTGAATACACTTGTTATTTACACAATCGAAAATGAGCAAAAAAGTCAAAAACGTCAACATTCGGATGATATTAATGTAGTAATTGATTTTATTCAAAATAATTACTCCGATTCAATATCCATTGATGATATGATACAGAATATCCATATTTCAAAATATCATTTTATCCGCCTTTTTCGTAGGATTATGGGTACAACTCCGTATAATTATTTAACGAATTATAGAATAAATAAGTCAAAATTGCTTTTGCGTACAACAAATAAATCAATCGCCGAAATATCCGAAGAATGCGGGTTTCTTGATACAAGTAACTTTATATCACAGTTTAAAAAGAATACCAATCAAAAACCAACCGATTATAGACGCGATTTTACTTAGTTTTTCTTTACTCACCTGCTCCATAGAGAGTGTAACTGTGTTATATAAAACATTCGGCAAATGAGACAAGAAGTACGTTAGATGTCGGAATATATCCAATAGAATGTACTGCTAACAATGTAGATTATGTATTTGATATAGTTAATAATGCAATTAATGATTAAGACACATTAATGTTTCATAACATAGGTCTATATCTATAACTTTATCATATACAGGACAATAATGCGGATTTTCAAAATCTAATTCACTCATATATTTTACACCCTATTATCTGTTATGTTCCTTCATAAAAATCTTCTTTTCCCTTACGTTTTTTAACCTACACTGTCTTCAATATAATATTTTTGCACGCTACTATTCATCATTGCAACTCACATACCCTGCAAGAAGCGTGATGCCGGGTTTGTTATAATTCAATCTTTTCACCTGTTTCACGATTTACAAAATTAATTTCAAGTTCACAACCAAGAGCATTGGCAATGGCAGTCAATTCCCTTTCATCAAAATTATTACGCGACATTTTATTTGACAAATTCTGTCTTGAGCAATTTAATTGATTTGCTAATTCGGTCATTGTAAAATTATTGCGTTTCATAATTACTTTTATTTTTTCTGCTGTTGTAAGCATATAAATCATCCTTTCTATTATATCATCTTATAGTAACATTATACACTTAATAATTTAAAATATCAACAAAATCTAAAATTTCAACTCACACGCTCCGTGGGAAGTATGATGGTATCACATTTTCGGCAAATCTACTTAGTAATTTAATATTACTATACATTTGCATATAAATATAATTATATAAACATTTACGCTATACAATCGAATTTGTCCGATTTAGACGTAAAAAAGATACTGCATACGCAGTACCTTTTTAAGCCGTAAAATCAAATTAAAGTACAGCTTCCCACAATTCAGGATGTGGATTAGCAATAACTTCTGTATTGATAAGCACGCCTTGTTCAGTCGCAATTCTTGCTCCTGCCTCAACGCCTGCTTTAACGTCTGCAACATCACCTGTCATTGAAACAAAGCACTTACCGCCCAAACCACGAGCCACACGAACTTCGATAAGTTCGATGTCACCGGCTTTAACAGCAGCGTCGGCTGCTTGAATTGCACTTGCGGCAGTAAATGTTTCAACAATACCGAATGCCTTCTTTTCCTTAACATCGGCTGTTCCGCAAATTGCCTCAAATACGTTATCACCAAGATTACCTATTACAAATTTATCAATAAGTGCATCTTCCGCGATAAGTTCCGCTCTGTCAACAGCCGCATGAATAGCAGAAAGTTCTCCGCCTACGATTGTGACAAATTTACCCGGACAAACCGAACCTGAACTTATAAGCACGATACCCGCACTCTTTAGCATTTCATCAGTTACAACAATACCCTTAGATACGTTTTTTACTTCAACTAATCCTATTGAATTCATCATCTCTCACCCACTATCTTTCAATAATAACAAATCTGTCTGTGACTGCCTTAACCTTGCCGTCAATGCTTGCGTGCATTGTTGTACCAAGATCCTCGTATGCTGTTTGAGCAACAACGTCACCAACTTTAACTGTATCGCCGACCTTTACAGTAGCACTTGCCGGCTTACCAACGTGTTGTTTAAGTTCGATATAAACTTCGTTTGGAGCAAAGTCTATATACTTTCTTTCAACGTGTGCTTTAACATACTTTCTTATTCCCAGTCTGTCAATCAGAACAGACGAAGATACAAGTCTTGACGCTCTTTCAGGTCTTACCTGTTGTGGCGCTTGATTATTCTGACGTCTTAGACCCTTTCTTCCAAGAGCACCTTTGACGTCCATTGAAATCTTCTGCGGGTCAAGCATTTGCTGACAACCGATAACGGTACAGACACCGCAACCGCAGCATAGAGCCGACTGCAAAAAGCTTTCTGAATCTGTAACTTCGCTGTGCGATGCCGCACGAACTGTCTTATGCACATTGATATTATATCCAAGCAAGTTTCTCGGACACATATCACTACACATTGTACAGTTACAACAAGCTGCAGACGCACGCTTTAATGTCATTGAAATTGGCATTCTCTTACGTTGAATGATAGAATGAGTTTCAGGGAATATAAGAAGTCCCTTAGTTGTCTTAGTAACAGAATCGTTTTCCAAATCAACAAGTCTACCCATCATAGGACCGCCGTTAATAACAGCCTTACCGTCAAGGTCACCGTGTCCTGTTGCCTCAAGCAACGCCTTAATCTTCATTCCGACAGGAACTTTAACTGTAATATCCTCATCAACGTCACCGCCGATTGTTACATACTTTTGAGTAACAGGCTGACCGTTTGTAATTGCACAGTGAATGTTATAAACAGTTTCAACGTTAATAACCATTACGCCGACCATTACAGGGATTGCTCCCTCCGGAATAATCTTGCCTGTTGTTTCATATGTAAGTACAACTTCGTCACCGGCAGGATAAATGTCGGGAATTTCCTTAATTCTTACCTTTGTACCCTCAAGCGATGCAACAATTTTTGTATCCAAAAGGTGCATATTCTTGCCCTTGATACCGATAATTGCCTCATCTGCACCCATTGTATCAATAAGTACATTAAGTGTATCAACAAGTGCCTGAAGGTGATGTTCCAAAATGTGATGGTCAACCATCATCAATGGTTCACATTCTGCCGCATTCACTATAATCTGTTTTACTTTGTCTGAAAATTTTCTGTGAGTAGGGAATCCGGCACCACCGGCACCGACTATACCTGCATCATATACAATTTTCTGAAGCTCTTCAAATGTCATTTTGCTTCTTCCTCCCCAAAGAGTTATTATGTGGGTTTATTTACTGAATTTAATCAGCATTGTTTCTCGTCAAGTATACCGACAATCGTTGCGTCAACTGGTGAATTTGCGTCACCGATTGCAACTCTCGCACTGCTACCCGTAGTAATTATAACGTCTTCACCGATACCGGCACCGACTCCATCAACTGCTACAAGGAACTTATCGACAAGATTTTTATTTTCAATACATTGTACAAGCATAAACTTATATCCCACCAAACCTTCAAGTTTATGAGTTGATACAACGCTTCCATATACTCTGCCAATAATCATTATTATCAATCCTCTTATTAGACAAAAAGCCTAATATGGTTATTTTTCTAAAATCACAACTCTGTCGCCTGTCTTTATTGCACAGGCATTTGCGTCATCAGTATCGATGTGCATTTCCGTATTAAAGTCTTCTCTAACTCTGACCTGAACGTTATAGAAACGTGTCGGTTTTGAGTTTTGGATTTCAACATCAACGATGTCATTATCCTTAATTCCATACTTTTCTGCCTCTGCAGGAGTCATATGTATGTGTCTGTTGGCTATGATACAGCCTTCATTTAAAAATATACTGCCCTTTGGACCAACCAACGCCATCGGCGCACTGCCCTTTAACTCGCCTGAAGGACGTACAGGCGGACTAACCTTTAATTTAAAGGTATCTGTTCTTGAAATTTCAACTTGTGATTGTTTTCTGACAGGACCAAGTACACGAACACCCTCGATTGTACGAAGTGACGGACTTACCAATGTTACACATTCTTCTGCCGCAAACTGATTACCCATAAGCATTTTCTTTACAGTAAGTTCGTGTCCCTTACCAAAAAGAATTTCCAAATGTTCCTGTGATAAATGAACGTGTCTTGCCGACACGCCGACTTTTATTCCTTTATTATCTTCTTTTTGCTTAATAATATCTACAACTGCCTTAGCAATCATATCTTGCAAATTGTTGTCCATTCCTTTTTCCTCCTAAAAATTGAGGTTTCATTCCCCATAGCTGTGACGGGAAAATTAAATTTCCCCGTCAGCCATGTCGGAATCGGACTTAACGTCCATACTTCGCCTTATGTATTTCTACATAAGAATTTTTACTTACTAAATCAAACAGCAGGTAAAATCTTTTCAACGTCACTGTGTGGACGAGGAATTACGTGAACTGATACAAGTTCACCAAGTCTTGAACCTGCTGCAGCACCTGCGTCTGTTGCAGCCTGAACTGCACCAACGTCACCTCTTACCATAACTGTTACAAGACCTGAACCGATTCTTTCTGTACCGATTAGTGTAACGTTTGCAGCCTTAACCATAGCATCTGCTGCCTCGATTGCTGCTACAAGACCTCTTGTTTCTACCATACCTAATGCTTCTACTGCCATTTTAAATTTCCTCCTATTTTTTCTTGGGCGAATGCCCTTTTTTACTTAATTTATTTATCTAAAAGCACCAATGTGCAAATTAGAACTTAATTATTGTGTTTTCTTCGGACGACCGCGTCTTCTTGTTGCCGGTTTCTTTTCGGCAGTTGTTTTCGCAGTCTTTTCCGTTTCTGTTGATTTCTCAACTGTTTTTGGTTTTTCAGCCTTAACCGGAGTTTCTTTTATCGCTCCGACGTGCGTTCCCGCAATTTCCGAGTTAGGTTTTTTCTCCTCCTCGTCAAGATGCAAGAACTTAAATATCTCATGATGAGGTCTTGCTATAACCTGTGACGCTTTCAAACATCCGTCCTTTGTAGCTCTTGCCACACCGGCGTCAACTGACGCTTTTACGGAAGTAAGTTCGCCTCTTACGACTATTGTTACAAGTCTGCCTCCAAGCTTACGCTCTGTCGCAACAAACTCAACATCAGCCGCTTTCAGCATATCGTCAAGCATTATAATAGCATTTCCCAACGCTGAAACCTCAACCAAACCTAATGAATATTCCATCTGCTAACCTCCTACTTAAATCGAAGGCAGGATTTTGGCAATGTCATCATGCGGACGAGGAATTACATTAACTGCATAAACCTCTCCGATTTCTTTTGCCACTGCCTCACCGGCTTTAACAGCCGCCGTAACAGCGTCAACATCGCCTTGAATCACTACATTCACAAGACCTGAGCCTATTTTCTCAGTTCCGACTACCCATACGTCAGCGGTTTTGGTCATAACGTCGGAAGCTTCAATAGAAGCGGTAAGACTTCTTGTTTCGATAAATCCTAATGCCTGCACTCCTATATCATTCCTTTCCTTAAATTTACGCTACGCGTTATTTGGTATATGACCTACCTTATCTCTGCCGACACTTGTTCGGTTCGCCATTTTTTGCGAATCGTCGGTTGGTCTTGCAATTATGTGCTTATTTATAAGTCCGGATATGCTCTCCGCTGTTCTTGCAGCCGCGTCAACCGCCGCAGTAACGGCACTGACACTGCCTTGAACTTTGACAGCCATAATAAGCGGTACTTCTACCGAATCGGCGTTTGCCGGCTTATTTGAGTCGATTGCGATAACTTTAACATCTGCAGCTTTTGCAGCCGCGTCTGCCGCTGTTATCGCAGTAACAAATCCGAACATTTCTATAATTCCTATTGCGTCATTCATACTTATTCAGCCTTTCTTCCGAGGTTTAGATTAAGTCTTTTCTGACGTAAGCTATTTTCAATCCCTTCTGAGCAAGGTTTGTTTCAAGTGCCTCGTTCATTTCTTCAAGTGGGAATCTGTGTGTAATAAGTTCCTTAATAGGCAATCCGATTGCGATTGCTCTCTTTAAGAAATCAAATGTTGTAGCATAATCTCTAAGAGTATATACCCATGAGCCTACAAGCGTAATTTCCTTTGAGCAAAGGTCAAAGTGAGGATTGATTGTAGCGTCACCGCCGTTGATAAAGAAACCAAGTTCACAAAGTCCGCCGCCGTTTCTGATGAACTTATAGATATTGCTGTGAGCAACAGGAGAACCTGTACACTGGAATGCAAAATCTGCAAGATGTCCGCCGAAAGCGTCCTTTACAGCATTTGCAAGGTTATCGATACCCTTGTAATTCATAAAGTTAACTGTTTCACCGGCACCCATTCTCTTAGCGAATGCAAGTCTTTGTTCATTACCGTCAACTGCAACGATATTTTCAATACCCATTGTGCGTAGAACTGCTATACAGATAAGACCGATAGGTCCGCAGCCCTGAACAACAACTCTTGAGTTAAATCTCAAAATGTTAGTTGTCTTTACTCTTTCAACAGCGTGTACCAAAACCGCACATGGCTCGATAAGAATTCTTGAATCAAGATCAAGGTCGCTTACGTTAAATACTGTTGAACCGCCTCTGATAAGAATGTAGTCACTGTACCAGCCGTTTAGGTGAACGTCATCATCAGGAAGAAGTCCGTAAACGTCTGCACCGCCTACATTTTGCTTATTAAGGTCAAACATTGTAATATCAGGATCGTCTTTGAAAATCATACAAGTAACAACCTTATCACCGATATTTAAAGGCTTACCTGCGCTGTCTTTCTTAACGTTTTTACCCATCTTTACGATTTCACCCGTACCCTCGTGTCCAAGAACAACAGGGATAAGTGAGAATGGGTCATTCTTATATTCGTGAGCATCTGTACCGCAAACACCGCAGCCTTCAACTCTTACAAGAATATCGTCATCACCCAACTCAGGGATTGGGTATTCCTGAATTTCAAAGTGCTTTAATTCTGTCATCATAGCAACTTTTGCAGTCTTTGGAATGTCACCGCTCGGAGCTGCTTGTGCTTTTGGAGCTGATGCAGGAGCACCGCTTGTCATTTCTTGCAAAACCTGTTGTACAAGCTTTGCTACATCATTTTCGTTTATATTCAAGGTTTTCACTCCTTTTTATATGATATTAAGCGCGTCTGAAAGTACGCATCTTCTCTGACGTGTAAAACTTCTCGGAGAAGTGATACCCTCACCTGTCGGGCCGGCAATAGTAAAGGTTGTCCAACCTTCAGCATTAAAGCCGATACCTGCATATGACGGAGCATTCTTAACAAATATTGTTGTACAGATTGCTTTTGCATATTGTGTCATATGGTCAACATTCTTTGAATGAAGATGAGCGCTGTGACGATTGCCGTGTTCAGCCTTAACAGCCATTTCAACAGCCTCGTCGAATGTATCTACTCTGACGATAGGAAGTATCGGCATCATAAGTTCTGTCTGAACAAATGCCTGTGAAAACTCTGTTTCACAAATGATACATCTAATATCGTCACCGACATTGATACCGATTTGAGCAAGAATCTTCTTTGCGTCACGTCCAACCCAATCCTTATTGATAACACGTTTTGGCTGTTCGCCCTCTTTTTTAGGCTTTGACCAAACAAGGACAACATCCTCAAGTTGTTTAACTTGTGCCGCATTGATTAGGTAAGCACCGTTCTTCAACATATTCTGAATAAGCTCGTCCGCAACATTTTTCATTACGAAACATTCTTTTTCAGCGATACAAGGAAGATTGTTATCAAATGTACATCCGTCGATAATATCTTTAGCCGCCTTTGGAATGTCGGCAGTATCATCAACAACAACAGGAGGGTTACCTGCGCCTGCGCCGATAGCTTTCTTTCCGCTTGAAAGCAGCATTTTAACAACGCCCGGACCGCCTGTTGCAACAAGCATTCTTACTGATGGGTCATTAACCATCTTAGCAGAAGTTTCTCTTGTCGGTTCTTTTACTGTACATACGATATTTTCCGGACCGCCTGCCGCAAGAATAGCTCTGTTGACAAGGTCAACAGCATATGCTGAAATTCTCTTTGCGTGCGGGTGCGGATTGAATATAACACCATTACCGCCTGCAAGCATACAGATACTGTTACAAATAACTGTACAGCTTGGGTTTGTTGACGGTGTGATTGCACCGATAATTCCGAACGGAGCCATCTCAACAAGTGTAAGACCTCTGTCACCGGATAGTGCACGGGTTTCAAGGTCAGATGTACCAAGAGTTTTATCGGCAACAAGGTGATGCTTTAAAATCTTGTGATAAACATTACCCATTTTAGTATCCTCAACAGCCAACTTAGCCATTGGTTCAGCCTCTTCATGAGTAAGACGTCTGATTTCCTTTATAATATTTTCCCTTTGTTCTTTATTATAATGTCTAAAGGTCGTGTAAGCTTTGTTACAAGCTGCAATGGCCTCTTCCATTGTATCGAATACACCAAGCTGCTTTCTTGCAGGCTTGTTATCGAATGATGAAATATCCATTCCGGCAATAACGTTTTTAACGATTTCGCTTACTTGCTTTTCATCTACCATTAACTTTTCCAACCTCCTCAAGCAAATCGGGCTTTAAAATACGCGTCGGCAACCATTGCAAGAGTTGTATCTTGTTCTTTTGTGCCACCCGAAACTCCGATTCCGCCGTATATTTTTTGGTCTGTTCTAAGCGGATAACCTCCGCCCAACAGCAATATTCCGTTTCTGTTTGTAAGTCCGTCAAGCGAACCGCCTCTTGATTCATCAAGTGCGATATGTGTAGGCATTTTCAATGCTACGGCTGTATAAGCCTTATCCTGTGACGCCTGAACGCTTGCTATGTAACTATCATCCATTGCGTGAAGAAGTACAAGATTTGCACCCTCGTCACGAATTGCAACAACCACTTTAACTCCCAAAATCGTCGCCGCTTTTTCAACTGCCTCGGCAAGTTCTTTCGCCATAGCAATAGTCATCTTTTCGGGACTTTCATGTTTGCAATTTCCGCCGCACTTACATTGTTTTTCACACTCTTTTTTCACTTCCGGTTTAGGAGCAGAAACAGGTTTTGCGACTTTTTTTTGTTTAACGGTTTGTCCAGAGTTAAGGCGTACTGCCAACTCATCGACAAGTTCATCAATAGTTTTCATGATGTTTCTCCGTTACTTATTTATTAAGTTGTTCCATAACTTTCTTTGTTACTTCTGCAACAAGGCTTTCCATATCCTTATTTGATGATGAAGGAGTCGGGCAAACCTGTGAAGGAAGCGGTTGGAAACCATGATAAGCGGCTGATGATTCTACGCCGTACTTTTCATTAGCCTCTGTCGGTGACATTGAGCAAGTATCGTCACCTTCATAACAACCCGGACAAAGCTTTTCCATAGGGTGCTTACCCGGAACGCCGAATTGCTTTCTAAGTTCAACAAGTTTCTTAACTTCACCGCAAGGGATTTCCTTTTCACCGCCAAGCATTCTTGCATAGAAAAGTAGCTTTGCGTAAAATTCTGTTGATTCCATTCTGAAGAATGCTGTGTTTAGGTCACAACCGAATGAAAGTGCACCGTGGTTTGCAAGTAGAATTGCATCATAATCTTGAAGATATGGTTCAAGTGATTCAGGAATTTCCATTGTTGACGGTGTACCGTATTGTGCGATTGGCACTGCACCAAGGAAGATGATAGCTTCCGGCATAATTAGCTTGTCAAGCGGAATACCTGCGATAGCAAATGAAGTTGCAATCGGAGGATGAGCATGAACAACGGCATTTACGTCCGGTCTTTGCTGATAAACCTTCAAGTGCATTTTGAATTCTGATGAAGGTTTCCAAGGGCCGTTAGCCTCTTTTATATTACCTTGTCCATCAACTTTACAAATCATTTCAGGAGTCATGAAACCCTTACTTACGCCTGTCGGTGTAACATAGTAATTGTTGTCATCAATTTTGACTGAAAAGTTACCGTCATTTGCGGCAACAAAACCGTCATTATAAATTCTCCTTCCGATTTCGCATAATTCTTTCTTAATTTCAAAGTCAGACTTATACATTTGTTTTCCCTCTTTTCTTTGTTTTTTTTGGTTTTATTTTGTTTTGTCTTTATTATACACCATATAAGTCTTGTTGTAAAGACTTTTTTCTGTGTTTTTGTGCTGTTTACCGCACAGACAAATTGTAAATTAATATCTTTAACTGTACATTATTATTTTATCACAAAACACCTATACTTTGCAAGTCTTTTGCGTAACATTTTGCACAATAAAACTTATTATTTTTTCCGCTTTATCAATAATATACAATCGTAATAAGTGAATTTTGTGAAATGTAATCAAAATGTAATATTGTTGTATTATAATTGCAATCTTATATTTTATTTCGCTATAAAAATAACGGACGCATTCGCGTCCGTTATTTTATTATTATTTTCAGAAATTAGTTTACAAATCTGTAAATAACGATTTCTTGTAGAGCACCCTTATCACAGAATCTTGCTATTGCATAATCACCTGTTTTTGTTTCAGAATCATATGGCTCAAGATCTGAAATCTCACTACCGTCTGTATCAATAGAAGCCTTACCGGTCTTTATATTGATTTCAATAGTATCCATAAGCTTTGATGAGTCGAATTGAAGAGTATTCAATGCACTTGCATCAATTTCAACCTTAGCCTCATCATCAAGATCTGATGAAAGCACTGCACCATATACCATCATATTACGAGCAATAAATTGGTTATATGCACCAAACGGTAGAGCATCGGCTACAGTCTTACCTTCATATACTTGTTTATACACATCATCTGCGTCAAGTACCAAGACAATTCTATCTCCACCATCATAAAGAATATAATCGCCCTCTGATAAGTAATCAGTCAATTTAGCACCAGATTGTGCATTCCAAATATCTGTTGTTGAATAGAACTTGCTACCACCCTGGTCTGCAATAATGCCGTTATTCTTACCCTTGTTATTCAACTTACCTAAAACAGCATTCTTTGTTGTTGTAAGAGATACTTCTGCACCATTAAAGTAACCATTGATTGTGTAAACTGTGTTGTCATCATCATCAACACCAGTTTCAATTTCATTAACGACCATTGTCGGATTGTTAGCAGCCGTATCAATATCCTTTACTGCTGCAAGAGCATCCGCACTTGAAGTAAAGTTGATAAGAATTGTAGGAACATTTGTATTTTCAAATTGACCAACAACGAAATCACGACTTGAACCGTTTTCTCTTACCACATAAGAACCTGAATTTACTGTACCAACCTTATAGTTGTCTGCATTTTTCATATCTGCTGCAGTCTTTGGAACTGACATTTCAACAATACCGTCACCAATCTTATATCCGCCAACAAGACCAGATACAACCGCAGTACTCTTTAAGTTTGTTGGATTAATTCTAAGAGCCTTGTCATCAGAAACTGTTTTAGCATTAACTGCACAATATAATCTTGTAATATTGCCACTTGAATTAACTTTATACTTTACAAGTCTAATTGCAACATTTGCATCAGATGAAAGTTTCATAAATGAATTTGCACTTACAAGAGCTGAAATTGTTGACTTAGCCTCTTCTTTTGAAGAAAGTGTTGTAGCAGCTGTTGCTGTAGGAGCCCAGTAATCAACACTTGAACCAAGCTTATATTCAGCTGACTTACCGTCTTGAGTCATCATTTCAATAATGTAACCGCTACCGTCTTCTGCGTCATAGCCGTTCATAATCCAACCATACTTTTCACCTGATTGAAGAACACTTCCGCCTGCTGATTCAATATAAGCTATACGACCGAACATATCTGTATAGAATGTTGATTGTGTACCGCTTACAAGATCGCCAACTGCAACGTTTGCAACATCGTACTTTGTACCGTTGATTGTAGCATAGCTCTTGTCAACCTTCTTTGAAATACCTGACGCCGAACCTGTAAAGCTTTCGCCTGTTACAACAACGTCAACAACTGTATCGTCAAGACTTCTTCTGATTGTTGCTACATCGTTCTTCTTTAGGTTTCTAAGTCTGATCTCGTTACCTGCTTTTGTAACAGAGATTATTCTGTCTTCTGAATCGTCAAGTTTGATTGTTAGCGCCTTTGTATCGCCGAAGTTATCGTCATCTGCTACTTTACCTACGATTCTTTCGTCTGTTGCACTTGAAACTACCATTGTTTCATATGAATCTACGAATACAACATCAAATACATCGTCCTTGTCACTGTCTACAAGTCTGATACTGCCTTTTTCAGGAAGTAGTAAATCATTGATTGATTCGCCCAATTCAGCAAGTTGGCTGTTTGATATAATCTTACCGTTGTATACGATTGACGCACCGGCACAGTCCTTCTTCTTGCTTACGCCTTCGATTTTGAATTTACCTGCATCTGTATCAAAGCCTTCAACTGTTTGAATATCATCAGCATCAGCCTTGAATGTTGTTGTCTTTGATGCGTCATATGTTACTGCAAGAACTTTTGGTGTAAGACCGCTGTTTTCCTTGTAGTAATATGTAATCTTTTGAGCAAGGTAATCTTCAAGACCTGTTAGGTCACAGTCAAATAGCTTAGCTTCATCGTCATCATCTGAAACGATTTCGATTTGACCGTCTTGAACGTCTGTTGAAGATACGCTTGTCTTTGATGTAGCTGTAAGAACACCCTTCTTATCGATAACGTCAAACTTAGCCTTTGCCAATGTTCCGTTAGCTTTGTAAGTAGGAGCGCCGTTCTCATAGCCGTTGATTTCCTTGTATTGACCAAGAAGTGCATTATACACCATCTTGATAACTACGCCACGGTCTGAGGCAACGTCTGCCGCACCCGGTGCATTCTTTGTGATTTCAAGGTCTGACATACCTGCAACCTTGATATAACCGTTAGGATATCCGCCGTAATATTCAGCGTCATCCTGATAGTTCATAGCATTTACAAGCATTACACATACTTGAGCATATGTAACTTCGCCGTCAGGAACAAATGTTCCGTCACCCATACCGCTGATGATATTAGCCTCTAAAGCTGTTTGAATTTGATCAGCAGCCCAGTGTGATGATGTTACATCTGTAAAACCGTTCTGATATGTAGATGTTGATGTTAAATCAAGCATTCTTAGAACGATTGATGCCATTTCCGCTCTTGTTACCTTTGAATCAGGCTTTACACTACCATCTTCATAACCTGTGATAATACCAAGTGCACTACATAGTGAAAGTGCCTTGTCATAATAACTGTCGTTATCATAGCTGCTACCAGATGTAGTAGGAGCAACTGTAGCTACAGGAGCCTCTGTTACAGCAGGAGCCTCTGTTGCCTCTGCATCGGCAGGTTTTTCTGTTGCTTCTGCAGAAGTTGTTACAACTGTTTCAGCGTTTGTATCTTCATCTGCAAAGCCGACAACGCCGACTGAGCCTACAAGCATTGCTGATGCCAAAAGCGCACAGATTAGTTTTTTCATCTTGTTACCCATTTGAATACCTCCATAAAATTTAAAAATATAATACAAATTGGATTTTTCCAATTTCTATTAACGAAACTCACAGACAATTATATAGCATTGTCAATACAATTAACAGTTAAAAATCAGTTATAATTGTCTAATTTAAAGACTATTTTCGGTTGTTTTTATAAATTCAACCTGCTTCATTTTTTTCTCTTGCCAACCTTGCAAATTCCCTGTACTCCAGCGGAGAAACTCCGGTATATTTTTTAAATACCTGACTGAAATATTGTGAATTTGAGCCGTAACCGACTTTTTCGGCAACTTCGTAAATTCTGTCCTTTTTACCCTCAATTATGAGGTCTTTCGCCATTTCCATACGTTTTTCCATAACATAATGAGAAAAATTCTTGCCTGTTTCTTTCTTAAACAGCTTTCCAAGATAATCGACATTCGTATATAATATCGTTCCGGCAAGCCATCGCAGCGAAAGATTTTCATTTTCGATATTCTCATCAATTATGTTAATCGTATCACGAATTAGCGAACTGTATATTTTGTTAGATTCCGGTGCATTGGCTTTTGCGATTTCAAAACCGTTCTGTTCAATGAAAGATTTAATCTCACTAAGCTTTTTAGCCGCTTGAACAGAAACAATTCCTTTCATATACTTTTCGATTTTTTCAACACTGCAACAACGAATTATGCAGACATAAAGCTCTAAACAATACGTTTTTGCAACCGCCGGAGTCGGCATTGCCTTTTCAAGTGTTTTAAAAAATCCGCTCAAAAGCATTTTCAGCTTTTCCATATCACCGGTTTTTACGGCGTGTTCAATAGCGCCGTATTCAGCTTGTACACTAACAGCATTTTCGTTGATTTTAATATCGTTTTCATACAAAATCTCGCAGCTGTCAGAATAAAACGAATATCCCATACATCTTTTCAGACGTTCGTATGATGCAGGTGCATCAGCTATTGACGCAATCTTGCTGTATACCGCCATAACATCATATCCATAGCACGTTTTCATAGTATTATGAATTTTCTCAAGTACCGATGTAATCTCTTGCTGTTCCAATAATGTTGTTATAAGAAACAAATGATTTTTTATTGTTGTGCTTAATAATAATCTATCTTCACCGATGTACTGCTCAGAAGTGTTTTTTAAGAAGAATATATCTTCATCTTCACTTTGCTGTGCCGGTTTAATGATTATCATTCTTGTTTCAAGCATACGGTCTACGCCAAACGTCTTACAATATATATTGAATATTTCATATGTATCGCCCGTACCAAGAATATATTCTCTAAGGAATTGTTCTTTGATAATAGGCTTAACTCTGTCCGCCTCGGAAATAACCATTTTTTCAAAATTGCCTTTGTTTCCGACATCAGAATTATGTATATCATTCAACTTATACATAGACACCTCTCCCTTATAGGCACTCTCTCGCACTATACATTTTATATTATATACTGTTTTTCTTATAATTTCAAGTAAAAAATTTTAACAGAAAGTTCTTTGATTGTTCATAATAGATTATTTTGTATTTTTACCAATTTCAAGCACTATATCTTGTCTTTGTTTGAAAAAATTTTTATAAAAAAACCGACATCCCAACTGTTAGATTTTGGTCTGACTTTTGGGTGTCGGTTCAATATATTTCCGTTTTTTAATAAGTAATCATTCCAACCATTCAACTTCCAAGCCCAGTGCCTCTGCGACGAAACGCACAGGGATAAATGTTCGGTCGTCTTTTATTATTGCGGTTGTATCCATTTGTGATGATTTGTTGTTTACTGTCAAAACATCACTTCCGAGTGTCACTTTTACAACATCGCCGTTTTCTTTTGTAATGGTTGCCGTTTTTGATGTATCGTCCCAATCAACCTTGCAGTCAAGCATTTCAGACACTGCACGAATCGGCACTTGTGTTCGTCCGTTTTCATCAACAAACGGCTGTGCGTCGGGGAATACTACGTCTGTGCTGTCTACTTTTACCGTAACGGCATTGCCTGTTTCAACCGTAAGCTTTTTCGGTTTTGCAGCCGGTGCTGTTGTTTCGCTCGGTTTAACCGTAGCAGTCGGCTCTTTGGTTGGCACTGTTGTTGGTAGTGCTGTTGCAGTTGGAACGGTAACAGTAGGTTTTGTTGTACTTTCCGTTGTTTCGGTTGGCTCAACTTCTTCAACTTTGTTCCAACCGATTAACTCTCTGTTTGAATTTATCAATTCATAAAATGCAGGCAATTCATATTCTGAAATTCCGAAAGAAAGAATACGATTTTTAATATCTGAATTATTGACTTCAATCTTATTTTCACTAAGTCTATCAGAAACTAAAATTGCGTTTGAACCTATTTGCGTATTTCCGTTGATTGTTACTTTTTCTAAAAATGGACACCAATCAAAAGCATCATCTTCTATTTTTTTGACGTTTTTAGGAATTGTAATATCTTTTAATGTCGACAAATAAAATGCTGCCTCTCCTATTTGGGTTAAGGAATTTGGTAATTCGACCGTATCAATATCACAATATGTAAATGCACGTTTACCTATTGCGGTTATTCCATCGGGAACTATTGGATTTTTGTCTGTTCCGATATATCTAAGTATGGTATTTTCGGCTGTTGCAAATCCTTTATAGTTACCCATACTTTTATCTGTTTTGCCTTTTAAATATTTTAAATCACACCAATTAGAATCTTGAACTTTATTGTATATATTAACCGTCATATCTGAATTGAATGTTATTTCATCTCCGTGAAAATAACAGTTAGTACAATTAAGCATAGTATCGGGAATGTTTATTTCTTTTATATCTGTCTGCGGAAACCAATAACAATATTTTTTGTCTTTTTCGCATTCGATGTTGTTTGACATATGAACCTTGTCAAGATTGCCACAATCAGTGAAAGCCGTAACGTCCATATGCGTTACAGTGTCAGGAATATTTAAATTACCCGAAAGAGTTGTTTCAGAAAAAGCATATCTGCCGATTGATTGAAGACCATCATTTAAATCTAATGTTGATAATTTGCTACATTCACTAAAAGCCTCATCATCTATAATTTCTATCGTTGACGGTAATGTAATTTTTTCAAGATTATTGCAGCCTTTTAAAAATTGATAAGGAATTTCGGTTACTCCTTCTTTTATTTCAACTTCTTTTAGCTTATTTAAATTTACAAGTTCTCCGGAGATAATCATATTGATATCTACATTATCATTAATGATTAGTTTAGTTATAGGTGCCGCATCTTTTGCCCATGACGGAGTTAAACCTTTTAGAGTTGTATTCTCGGGTATCTCACATATGCCTGTTGTTCCTACATATGCAAGAATATTATTTGTGCCTTTTTTGTAAGCAAATTGACCGTCTGTAATTGTTGTATCATCTGAATAATCAGCAAGCACAAACTGTGTTGCTGATAATATTATTGCAAATATACTTATTATTGAAACAATTTTTTTCATAATTCTACCTCTTTCCTAATCATTCCAACCATTCAACTTCCAAACCAAGTGCCTCTGCGACGAAACGCACAGGGATAAATGTTCGGTCGTCTTTTATTATTGCGGTTGTATCCATTTGTGATGATTTGTTGTTTACTGTCAAAACATCACTTCCGAGTGTCACTTTTACAACATCGCCGTTTTCTTTTGTAATGGTTGCCGTTTTTGATGTATCGTCCCAATCAACCTTGCAGTCAAGCATTTCAGACACTGCACGAATCGGCACTTGTGTTCGTCCGTTTTCATCAACAAACGGCTGTGCGTCGGGGAATACTACGTCTGTGCTGTCTACTTTTACCGTAACGGCATTGCCTGTTTCAACCGTAAGCTTTTTCGGTTTTGCAGCCGGTGCTGTTGTTTCGCTCGGTTTAACCGTAGCAGTCGGCTCTTGTGTCGGAGTTACAGATGATGTTGGCTTTAATGTTTCTTTTGCGGTGGATACAGATTCATCTTTTTTATTGACTTTAGGTAAATCTATACCTGTATGTTCCTTAAATAACACATAAAATCCATCTAAAACATATTCATCAGAATTACTGTAAAAATTCTCCGGCAGCTTTATATTTGGATCTTTAAATATTACATTTTCTTTGTGGTCATAATTTATATAATAACCATCTAACGGATATTCTTCAATATTTTTCGGTGCTCCCTCAAAAGTCACTTTTTCCATATACGGACACATATAAAATGCCCAACTTTCGATTGTATCAACATTTTTAGGAATAGTAATTTCTTTTAATGTTGTACAGGTAAAAGCACGTTTTTCTATTTTTTCAAGGCTTTGCGGTAAAGTAACCGTGTCTATATCGCAAAATGAAAAACCATCTTGAGTAATACTTTTGACACCTTCCGGCACTTTTGGATTTTTGTCATTTCCGGTATATCTCAACAAGGTATTTTCGACAATTACAAAATCTTTATCATTGCCGATTGTTTTATTTGTTTTGCCTTTTAGATACTTATCTTCACACCAAGCTGAACCACGAACCATATTGTATATATTGACTGTCATATCCGAATTAAACGTGATATTATCCCCATCAAAATAACAACTGACTTTGTCAAGCATTTTATCAGGTATATTTATTTCTTTTATATTTGTACCGTCAAACCAACAAGCTGTTTCTTGATTTTTATTTTCAGGTGTATAAGTTAAATTATTTGATAAATGAACTTTATCTAAATCACCGCAATCTGAAAATGCTTTATATCCCATATGTGTAACAGTATTAGGAATTAAAATATCACCCGTCAATGAATTTAAACCGCTGAATACATATTCGCCTATATACTCAAGATTGTTCGGTAAGTCAATATTCTCTATTTTAGGGCATTTAGAAAAAGAATTATTTCCTATTTTCTTTAGTGTTGACGGAAATACTATTTTATTGAGAGAATCGCATTCCTGCATTATACCGTCAGGTATTTCTGTGATTCCATCTTTAAAATCAATTTCTTCCAAACTGCTTGATGAATTAAGAATCGAAAAGTTTACATTTTTATTTATAATTAGTTTTTTTATTGCCGTATGTGTTTGCTTGATATGATTTAAACCAAGCAAATTTGAATTTTCAGGTATTTCACAAATATCTGATGTACCCACATACGCAAGAATATTATTTGTACCCTTTTCGTAAATGAAATCTCCTCGTATTTCCTCGTCTTCAGCTAAATCATTTGCAAATGATGTTACACATAATGACATCATGATTGCAAATATACTTATTATTGAAACAATTTTTTTCATAAAAATACACTCCTATAAATTTGATTTAATTGTTACCCATGTATCGTGTAAGAGCTAGTTGATATTTCTCTCCACCTCCACTATAGAATTTTTGCTCATAAATAGAAATTATATTTGCTCCTGTTCTTGATACTTGATTATATACAGAACAATCAACACCTTTTTCAACAGCATAAATAGCGTAGTCGGAAGTACTAACCATGTTTCCTCTATCTGTTAATGTTTGCAATACAAGATATTTAGCACGCGAACCTTTTATTATTGAATCAAAGTTTCCTGATTCTAATTCTTCCTGTTCTTTCAAGCTACGATTTCTAAGTTCTATTTTATATGTGCAATTTTTTGTGCCAGGATAATCAATATAAAAAGTATCAACATCCCATGAATCGGTCATTGTGAATTCGGTATTTGGCATTGATGTGTAACTGCTTGCTCCGTTATATGCTTCATATGCAGAACCTGTAACATCGTCTCCATAACCTGACACATCCTCAAAACTTACAGATACATATCCGCTTACTTCATCCGTTAAGTAAACCATAACATAAAAGTATATACTTTTTTTTGCATTATATAAAGATTCTAGAGGATATGATATTGTGTTTGTATTATTATTTGATGTACGCGAAACAACCGAGTTTAAAGTACCGTTATCAGCAGAATACCATATTTTTGCAGTCACTTTACTTTGACCTTTAACTACTACTCGAAAAACAGGCGGATTTTTTTCATTTAAAAAAGAATCTGGCATTGCTACTTTGAAAATTTTACATTTTGAATTATTTGAAGTTTCTGATAATTTATAACAATATTCAGTATATCTTGCGTCAACTGCATTATTTTTTATATCCGTTGTTGTATAACTTGGAATACTTAAAAGAGTAGGAGAATAAAAGCTATCCCAATCACACGAATCAATCGTCAAATCATAAAATTTAATATCATCTTCTGTAGACATATAACCTGAATAAACATCACCATTTGATATGGTATAAATTCTATATACTTTGTTTGACGGAAGATTTGAATAGTATTCTTTAAACTCATTTGCTTTGATATGTGCATATTGAGCTACATTTGTGTCAACTGATATACTATTGCCTGTTGATATTTTTCCTGATTTCAAATCTTCAATATCTCCAACCATAATAATAGATTCATCATCTGTATCAGGATTAGTTACATATTCCGGCATATCAATTTCAGATTCGTTAGCAATTACACCTTTTGAATATGATTTTGAATTTCCATCTACTGTTTCGGTAAGCGTTACTTTATAGCTTTCTCCTGCAAATATTTGCGGCGAATAAAAACTTTCTTGCTGTAAATCTTCATTATATATTAAACTATCATCTGAAAGTTTTGTGATTTCCACGTGAACTGAGTCCATATCTTTTAAATTTTTCATATATTCAAAATCAAGATATAGTTCTGCCACATCATTTGAATAGCCTGTCATATTCATAGGGAAATTCTCGTATATTGCCGGTGCAGTGTCGCCTAATGCCTCCTTATTCCAATGTTCTGCATCTAAATCACTTTGAGTGATATTGATAATATTGTTATTCTCATCAGCATAAGAATAAACAATTTCGTTATCACTATCAGCAGCAATAGCATTGATTCCGATTGCTGAAGTTGCCATAACCGCAGCCAATCCTAACGTGATAAATTTTTTTAGTTTCATAACAAAACCGCCTTTCTTTTTATAATACTGTATTCATTTCAACAAAACAAAGTTCTTATAATGTGTTTGACAAACTATGACGATTTGTTATATAATAACACACATAAGAGGTACACAATATAACTTAATGTATGCTGACCCGCAAAGATTAAGAGCATTGGTATCTCTTTATTTTATTTTAAAATAAAGTCAGTATTATATTTTGTTTTTTGTGTTGGCAATGTTCTTTTATATTTCAAGCTATTTTCATATCATATAAAATTTATAATATTTATTAATGATAAGCTCATTGAACTGATGATATAAATAGTTATAATATATTTAAACATCAACAACATTTTCTTAATTTGTAACCCCCCAGTAACAAATGATTACAATTAAATTCTACCCAGTAATATTATGTTTGTCAACATTTTCCGACTAAGTGGTAGCTTATTCCGGAAACTTGGTAGCAAATAATGTAAGTATTTCAACAAATAGTGAATTGAATTTACAAAATATTTGAGAACACAAAAAAATCGGAACAAGATAACTTGTTCCGATTTGGCTCCTCCAGCTGGGCTCGAACCAGCGACATCATGATTAACAGTCATGCGCTCTGCCAACTGAGCTATAGAGGAATATCTCTTTAGCTTTCGCTAACTTTTTCTTTAAACACCAAAGATAACGACTTTTGTCGTTATCTTCAGCATTCTTCGTTCCGGCAACTTTCTACTTTCCCAGGCAGTCACCCACCAAGTATCATCGACGTTAAGGAGCTTAACTTCTGTGTTCGGCATGGGAACAGGTGGTTCCTCCTTGCTATCGTCACCGGATCTTCTCTTTTGAGGTCATACCCTCAAAACTAAACAACATAACTTCACAATGCGTTTTCTCTAATTTCTTATCTTTCTCGTTCCTAACCTTTGATGTAGCGATACATCTGTATTTTAATCTGCTCTTGCTTTTTATGCTCAAGCTTACGCTTGTATGTACTTCGCATTGCCTTTCGGCAACCAGTCGCTCCTCGCAATTCTTTGAATTGCTTCTGCTCCTTTGCTTTCGTACATATTCGCATTTTTATCTGCTCCGCAGATTAAAATGCTTGGTCAAGCCCTCGGACTATTAGTACCGGTCAGCTACATACATTACTGCACTTCCACCTCCGACCTATCAACCATGTAGTCTTCATGGGTCCTTACTAGCCTACGCTATGGGAAATCT
>NZ_JBKVWU010000024.1:0-25723 GCF_046972485.1 Hominilimicola sp. | reverse complement strand
AAGATACTGAAGGTAACGAAAAGTCAGCATCTGTAAAGGTTACAGTTAAGAAGGCTTCTACAACAACTGGTGGTAATGACGGTACAACTTCAGGTGGTGGCCCTAGCATAATCGCTCCTGGTCACACAGGTGCTGTAACAACACCTAACACAAATACTAACTACAAGCCAGACTTCCAGGATCTTGACTCAGTTGAATGGGCAAGAACAGCTATCAACGGACTTGCTATGAGAGGTATGATTAGTGGTAGAGATCAATATACATTCGATCCTAATGCAAACATCACAAGAGCAGAATACTGCCAGATTCTAATGGGTGCTATCAACGCTCTTAACGCCAAAGGTGAATCAACATTCTCAGACGTTCCTTCAACTGCTTGGTACTACAATGCAGTATCAGTTGCAAGTCAACTTGGTATCGTTTCAGGCTACGGTGACGGTAACTTCGGTCCTAATGACCTAATCACAAGACAAGATATGGCTCTTATGACATATAAGACAGCTAAAATCATGAACAAGTCACTTGAACCTGTAAATGCTGAAATCACATTTGAGGATTCACATGAAATCTCAGATTACGCATTTGAAGCAGTTATGACTCTTCAAAAGGCCGGTATTATCAACGGTATGACTGATACAACATTTGAACCACATTCAAATGCTACAAGAGCTCAGTCAGCTAAGGTAATCTTCGATACATTCGTTGATGCTCAATAATTGATATTAAAGTATCTTAAAAGAACAGTCCATACGGACTGTTCTTTTTTGTATTTCAAATCAAATCTGTTTTACAAATATAAATATTTGTTTATAATTTTATAATCTAATTGCAATTTAAACGATTTTTTGGTATAATATATATAAGATAATTATTTAGGAGTGAATTGAGTGGTTAATATAGGAAATGATTGGGACGAAATTCTTAAAGATGAATTTAGTAAAGAATATTATTTAAAACTTCGTGCTTTTTTGAAATCTGAATATAAATCGCATTGTATTCATCCGGATATGTATGATATTTTTAATGCTTTGAAATGGACATCTTATGCAAATACGAAGATTGTCATTCTTGGTCAAGACCCGTATCATGAAGTAGGTCAAGCACACGGGTTGGCTTTCTCGGTTCAAAAAGGTGTTAAAATTCCTCCGTCATTATTGAATATGTATAAGGAACTTCATAATGAATTGGGATTGTACATTCCAAATAACGGTTATCTTGAAAAATGGGCAAGGCAAGGTGTGTTGTTGCTTAACTCAGCATTGACTGTCCGTGACGGTCAGGCAAATTCACACAGAAACAAAGGTTGGGAGATATTTACCAACAGAGTTGTCGAGTGTTTGAATGAACGCAAAGACCCGGTAATATTTATGCTTTGGGGTAACAATGCGAAAGAGAAAATAAAGGTTATTACTAATCATTATCATAAAATTTTAACTGCCGCACATCCGAGTCCGTTGTCGGCAAACAGAGGATTTTTCGGCTGCGGTCATTTTGAAACGGCAAACAGAATGTTGACGGAAATGGGTAAAACACCGATAGATTGGCAAATTGAGAACATTTAAGAGGGGATAGAAATGGTTATTTTCGGTATAACAGGTGGAAGCGGAAGCGGAAAAACATCTGTTTCAAAAATGCTTGAAAAATTGGGTGTGCATATTATTGACACAGATGTAATTGCACACGAAATCGTAGAACCAAACAGTGATTGTCTTAATGAATTGGTCGATTATTTCGGTGATAGCATACTAAATGACGATAAGACATTGAATAGAAAGAAATTAGCATCAATCGCTTTTTCTGACAAACAAAAAACAGAGGCATTAAGCAACATAACGCATAAATATATAAAGGCGGAAGTGGTAAAAGACATAAACACGACTGATGCCGAATTGGTTGGTATAGACGGAGCAGTGATAATCGGAAGTAATGTTGAACCGCTTTGTGAATTTATAGTGTCGGTTATTGCTGATAAACAAAGCAGAATCACACGAATTAAGACGCGTGACAATATTACCGATGAACAGGCGATACAAAGAATTAATGCTCAAAATGATGATGAGTTCTATAAGGAAAATTCAATGTATATCATATATAATAACGGTGATATTGCACAGCTTGAAAGTGATGTTGTCGGGTTATTTAATAAAATAAAGGGGAATAGTTTTGAGTAAAATTTTTAAAGCATTCCTTGTACTTCTTGCAATATTTGTTGCGGTACTGGGTATATTAGGCGGTTATCAAACAAGTCAAAAATTCAAATATCCTGTTGCGTATGCAGATTATATTGTAAAATATTCAAAAGCCAACGACCTTGATCCGTTCTTGGTTATGGCGGTTATAAAGGTTGAAAGTAATTTTGTGCCTGAGGCACATTCGGGTGTTGCCGGCGGACTTATGCAGCTTACTGAGGAAACTGCTGAATGGAACGCTAAAGAATTAGGGATAACGACTGAATATGATTATATGGACCCCGAAACAAATATACGTTTTGGCTGTCATTATTTACGTCACTTGATTGATGTTTACGGAAATATTGACACCGCCTTGGCGGCTTACAACGGTGGTATGGGAAATGTTTATAGTTGGCTTAATGACTCGCGATACAGTGATGACGGAGTGACACTCAAGTATATTCCGTTTTCTGAAACTCGTAATTATGTTGTAAAGGTAAATTCGAGTTGGGAACACTATAAAGAAATGTATCAGTAATGTATATCATTAACATAAAATTAAAACAGAGAGGAGAATGAATTATGTCATTGATAATTACAATAGGAAGACAGTTCGGAAGTGGCGGACGTGATGTAGGTGAAAAGGTTGCGGAGTATTTTAACATACCTTTTTATGACAAGGAGCTTGTTGAACTTGCGGCACAAAAGAGCAATATAAGCAAAGAGGCGTTGAAAGAGGTTGACGAACACGCAACAAACAGTTTTCTTTACTCGCTTGCAAGCGGCAACTACTCAATGAGAGGTATAAACGCACCGATTTATTACGAAATGCCTATAAACGATAAATTATTTATCGCACAGGCTGACGTTATTAAAGAGGTTGCAAAGAGAGGCTCTTGCGTTATCGTCGGACGTTGTGCGGATTATGTTCTTGAAAATGAAAACGTGGACGTTTTGAGCGTATTTGTATACGGTTCGGTTGATTATCGTGCAAAGAGAGTTATGTCGGCACTTGATATTACTCAAGCCAAAGCTAAAGACAAGGTTTTGAAAACCGACAAACAACGTCGTACATATTACGATTACTACACAAGCAAAAATTGGGGAGTTATGTCTAATTACGACTTGTGTATTGATGCTGAAAAATTCGGCATTGAAGAAACTGCAAATATGATAATAAATGCAGCAAAGAAGAAAATTAAATAAGGAGTTGTTATATTTTGTTTCTCGAAATGATTAAATCGATTGTTCTGGGCATTGTTGAAGGTATATCCGAATGGTTGCCTATAAGTTCGACAGGACATATGATACTTGTAAACGAACTTATAAACAATACAGAGGGATTTACCGCATCTGATTTGTATTTGTATGTAATACAGCTTGGAGCAATTTTGGCGGTAGTAACGCTATATTTTCACAAGTTAAATCCGTTTTCACCGAAAAAGACAAATGTTGAAAAAGAGAATACTTGGAAAATGTGGTTCAAGGTTATTATTGCCTGTGTACCGGCTGCGGTTATCGGTCTTGTACTTGATAACTTTATGTCGGCTTGGGAAAATTGGCAGGTCGTTTCGGCGATGCTTATTTTGTACGGTGTAGCGTTCATAGTTGTTGAATCGTTGCACAAGGAAACAAAAATCGAAAGCATGGACGATATGACATACAAAACAGCACTTTTAATCGGACTGTTTCAAGTGTTGTCAATCGTTCCGGGTACATCGCGTTCAGGTGCAACAATACTTGGTGCAATGCTTATAGGTTGTTCACGTTCGGTTGCGGCTGAATTTTCATTCTTCTTGGCTATACCGGTTATGTTCGGCGTAAGCCTACTGAAAGTGCTTAAATACGGCTTAGCTATGCCTATGCAAGATGTGATTGTGCTTTTGACAGGTATGGTTGTTGCGTATATTGTGTCAATGCTTGCAATTAAGTTCTTGATGAACTATGTAAGAAAACACAATTTTAAATCATTCGGTTATTACAGAATTATACTAGGTATATTGGTAATTTTATATTTTAGTTTTATACACTAAAAACAACAAAAAAAAGCTCCGTAAGCATTGCTTACGGAGCTTTTATTATACAAGTCTTATTGTTTTTATAATTTGGTCTTCGATTGGCTTATCCTGCATATTTGTCGGTGTCTCTGCTATTTCGTCAACAACCTCGATACCCTCTGTAACCTTACCGAAAGCGGCATACTGACCGTCAAGGTGAGGTGCATCCTCGTGCATAATGAAGAACTGGCTTGACGCACTGTTCGGGAACATTGTTCTTGCCATTGAAAGCACACCTCTTGTATGCTTTAATGGATTTGTAACACCGTTACCGTCAAATTCGCCCTTGATTGAATCTGTTTCTTTGTGCTGACCGTCTGCCGTAAAACCGCCGCCTTGAATCATAAAGCCCGGAATTACACGGTGGAAAATAAGACCGTCAAAGAAGTTTCTTTCGATTAGTGAAACAAAGTTTTCTACTGTGATTGGAGCAACGTCCGGATAAAGCTCTGCTTTTATAATTCCGCCGTTTTCCATTTCGATTTCAATATTCATAATTTATCTCCTTGCTTTTTAAGAATTTGACTCTGTTGAGCCTGACTGTAAGAATGGAAGAATGTCATTAAGTTCATCTTCGCTTAATTCATCATCGTTGTTTTTGTCATCATTTGAATTGCTTGATTTACTGCTTGATGAAGAATTTGAACTGCTCGATTTTGAACTTGAGTTTGACTTAGGTGTTGATTTCGGAGCAGTTGTTGATTTTGATGATGATTTAGATGACTTTGAAGATGATGTATCTTCGTCTTCATCATCAGTATCTTTTGAGTTCTTGTCTGTGTCTTTATCTTTTGACGGCTTTGAAGTAGCCTTTGTTTTGCTTGATTTACCGCTTGATACAGATGTGTCAATGGTGATTGTGTCAATCACGATAGGCTCGATAGGGACGTCCTCCATATTTGATGAGGCAACCGTACCTGTTTTTACAGATGCGATTTCATCAACTATATCCATACCCTCTGTAACTCTGCCGAATGCGGCATATTGACCATCAAGGTAAGTCGCATCTTTTTGAACGATAAAGAATTGGCTTGTTGCACTGTCATAATCCTGTGCTCTTGCCATTGAAATAACACCTCTGGTGTGAGAAAGTGTGTTTTCAAAACCGTTCTTTGCAAATTCACCTTTGATAGACTCAGTTTTTTGCTCTTTCAGATTTTCGTCATAGCCGCCGCCTTGAATCATAAAATCTTCAATAACTCTGTGGAATATTGTGCCGTCATAAAAACCGTCTTCTGCAAGTTCAACGAAGTTTTCAACCGTATCAGGTGCAAGGTCCGGATATAATTCAAGCATAATTTCGTCACCGTCTTCAAGTTCTATTGTGGCGTTGAGTGTGTTTTTTACAAGTTCCGGATCAGGTGTTGAAACGGGCTCTTCATCTTTGCTGTTTTGGTTTGTGCCGCATGACGCAAGCACCATTACCATTGATAGAATTATAGCTATAACACTAATTGATTTTTTCATAATTACTCGACATCTCCTTCTGTTTCGCTTTCGTCAGCAATTTGAGTTTCGGTTGTATCATCAGCAATGACTTCTTCAGAATTTTCTGCTTCTTCATCAGTTTCTTCTTCACGTTCTGTTCGTGCAATACTCATAACACTTACACCGTCGTCAAGACGCATAACTCTTACACCCTGAGTTTGACGGCTGTATGAAGAAATTTCATCTGTGTGCATTCTTATAATAACACCGTCAGATGTGATAAGAATAATATCGTCATTATCTGTGACAGTTTTCATACCGGCAAGTTTGCCTGTTTTCTCGGTAATACGATAAGTGAAAATACCTTTACCGCCTCTTGACTGAATACGATACTCATCAAGCGGTGTTTTCTTGCCGTAACCGTTTTCTGTGACAGTAAGAAGCTGGCTGTCGGGCAGTGCAACAGACGCACCGATAACATAGTCGCCGTCGTGAAGTCGAATACCCATAACACCTCTTGTTGTACGGCCTGTTGAACGTACCTCAGTTTCGTTAAACCGGATTGCATAACCGTCATGTGTAGCAATAATAATATCTTGAGTATTGTCTGTAAGTTTAACTCTGATAAGTTCATCGTTTTCGTCAAGGTCAATCGCACGAAGTCCGCCGTTACGGATTTTTGAGTAATCCATAACGTTTGTCTTTTTGACAATACCGTTTTTGGTGATGAATGTAAGGTATTTGCCGTCCTCGAAGTCCTTAATAGGAATCATTGCGGAAATCTTTTCATCATTTTCAAGCGGAAGTAGGTTTACAATCGCCGTACCCTTTGCCTGTCTGCTTGCCTCAGGTATTTGATAACCTTTCAGCTTGTACACAACACCGTGAGTTGTAAAGAACAACAATGTGTGGTGCGTTGTGGTTGTAAACAGGTGTTCAACGAAGTCCTCTTCACGAGTTGTAAGACCTGAAATACCGCGACCTCCGCGTCTTTGTGATTTATAAGTATCGACAGGCAGACGTTTTGTGTAACCTTTATGAGTAACTGTAACGACAATATCTTCTTCGTCGATAAGGTCGTCAATATCAATTTCAGTTGTAACCATTGATATTTCAGTTCTTCTTTCATCGCCGTACTTATTCTTAATATCGGTAAGGTCGTTCTTAATTATTTCAAGAACTTTGCTTTCCTCTGCAAGAATTGAACGTAAGTCTTCGATTTTTACAACAAGTGCTTGATATTCTTCCTCAATCTTGTCACGTTCCATACCGGACAAACGACCGAGCTGCATTTTTACGATTGCGTCTGACTGTGCATCTGTAAGTGAGAAACGTTCGCACAAGGTTTGCTTTGCGTCAGGAATACTCTTTGATGCACGGATTATTCTGATTACTTCGTCAACGTTGTCTATAACAATTTTGTAACCCTCTAAGATATGTGCACGGTCAAGTGCTTTGTCAAGTTCAAACTGTGTACGTCTTGAAATAACATCTTCCTGGTGGGCGATGTAGTAGTCAATCATCTCACGAAGTGTAAGAATTTTCGGCTGTTTGTCTACAAGTGCAAGCAAGATGATGCCGAAAGTATCCTGCATTTGTGTATACTTGAACAGATTGTTAAGTACAACATTAGGGTTTGCGTCACGTTTAAGTTCGATAACAAGACGAATATGTTCGGTAGATTCGTCACGAGTTGATGAAATACCGTCAATCTTGCCGTCACGAACAAGTTCGTTAATATGCTTTTCAAGCTTTGCTTTGTTTACTTGATAAGGTATTTCTGTGACAACAATTCTGTTTCGGTCATTGTGTTCTTCTATTTCTGCTTTCGCACGAAGAATAATTTTTCCGCGACCTGTTGTATAAGCGTTTCTTATACCGCTTTTGCCCATAATAACGCCGCCGGTTGGGAAATCGGGACCTTGAATATGAGTCATAAGTTCTTCGGTTGTTATCATAGGGTCGTCTATAACTGCGATTATACCGTCAACAACTTCTGTAAGATTGTGCGGCGGAATATTTGTCGCCATACCGACTGCGATACCGGCAGAGCCGTTTACAAGCAAATTCGGAAATCTTGACGGAAGAACGTCAGGCTCTTTTAATTTGTCATCATAGTTAGGTACATAGTCAACCGTATTTTTCTCAATATCGGTAAGCATAAGTGCCGATATTTTAGACATTTTCGCCTCGGTATAACGGTAAGCTGCAGGCGGGTCACCGTCGACAGAACCGAAGTTACCTTTACCTTGTACAAGCGGATATCTAAGTGAGAAATCCTGTGCCAAACGTACCATTGCGTCATATACGGACGCGTCACCGTGAGGGTGATATTTACCAAGCACGTCACCGACAGTTGCGGCAGACTTTTTAAAATCATTTTCGTATAATAGGTTTGCCTCATACATATCATATAATATACGTCTGTGAACAGGTTTCATACCGTCACGAACGTCAGGAAGGGCACGGCTTACTATAACGCTCATAGCATAATCAATATAAGCTTTTTTCATTTCACTGTTAAGGTCAACATCAATAATATGTTGGTTATTGATTGCGTCCATATCCAGTTTCAATTCTTTGGACTTTTTTGCCATAATTTCCTCCTAATTTTCAGACTTGAAATGTAAATTCCAAGTACAAAATTTAATACTTTTAACTTATTTATTATACCACAAATTGGGCTTAAAATCAAGGAAAATCCTATAAATATTCAGTATTTAACGACACACGAACACTATGCGTTCGCTGTCTTTTTTCGGTTTGTCAAACGACAGTTCGTCATATGTATCGACAGACTTAAAACCGGCTTTTTTGAGAAGTAATGTAAGTTCATTTACCGAATATGCTCTTTGCAGATGACGTTCTTCAAAACGGCTGTATTTTTTGCCTTGCTTTACAAAGAAAGTAAGGAACATATCGGATAATTTGCGTTTTTCGATAAAGCGATTTTGCCAGGTATAAAATATGTTTTTATCGCTGTGCACAAATGTGTTTGAGCCTATCACGTTTTTTAACTTATATTCTGTGCTTATATCGAATATAAAAAGACCGTCGGGATCGATAAAGCAAGTTTTGATTTTGGCAAAAAGAGTTAATAACGATTTCGGCGGAAGAATGTAATTTATACCGTCAATCATGCATAGAAACGCACCCATTGTGCCGAAAAGGTCAAGATCGGTCATGCTTTGGTTCAGAAAAAGTATGTCAAGTCCGTCGGCTTTTTCACGGGCAATGTTAAGCATATCCTCCGAAATATCAACGCCTGTCATATCGTATCCGCGTTTGGCAAGAGGTATTGTTATATTGCCTGTACCGCATGCGAGGTCGCATACAAGGTCGGGGTTTACGTCATACATAATAAAAAGATTTTCTATATAGTCCGCCCATTTTTCATAATCAATATCCTTGTGCATAAGCGAATCGTAAATATAGGCGAAATCGGTATAGCTATTCATCTTTATTCTCCATTCTGTCAATTACTAAATTGTAGCCGTCTGAGCCGTAATTTATACATCTGTTTACGCGACTGATTGTTGCGGTTGACGCACCTGTTTTTGCGGCAATGTCCGTATAGATGTTTTTGTCTTTAAGCATAAGTGCGACTTCCATACGCTGACTCATTGATTTAAGTTCCGAAATAGTGCATAAATCAGTAAAAAATCTTCTGCATTCATCAACGGTTTTTAATTCAAGAACTGCTTTGAAAAGCGTGTCAATTCGTTCGTCATTTATTTCTTTCATTTGTTATCAGTAACCTTTCTGCTCACAATAAATCACTAATGCACATATATCTGCGAGCCGATAGTGTGCATTACAAAATATACTTTAATTATACCACTTTAACGCGTGAAAGTAAAGTGAAATACATAAATATTGTGTTTAAAGAGAATAATACACAAAAGAAAATGTCTGAGGTGAAATATGCTTATACTTGTTGTTAGAACTTTGATTTTGTACGGTATGGTTATTGCCGCTATGCGTATAATGGGTAAAAGACAGCTTGGGGAGTTGCAGCCGTCGGAGCTTGTTGTCGCTATAATGATTTCCGATTTGGCGTCTGTGCCTATGCAGGCTATTGATATACCTCTTTTGTCGGGGATTATTCCTGTACTGACTTTGATTGTTGCTGAAGTTATGATGTCATATTTGAGCCTTAAAAGTAAAAATATTCGCAAGTTTTTGAGCGGTGAGCCGAGTATTGTCGTGTATGACGGGTGCATAAATGAAGCCGAGTTAAAAAAACTTCGGTTTAATATCAATGATTTGCTTGAGGAACTTCGCCTTAACGGTTGTCACGATATATCTGATGTGGCGGTGGCGGTTTTGGAAACAAGCGGTAAATTGAGCGTTATACCGAAAGATAAGGCAAGACCTGTGACTGTGGAGGATTTACAGCTTGAAAATGTTCGTCACGACGGATTGCCTTGTGTTATCGTGTCGGACGGAACACTTAACGAGGGTGAATTGACTCGCGCGAAAAAAGACCACATTTGGCTTACAAAGGAATTGAAAAAACGTAATATTAAAGATGTAAAAGAGATATTTGTTGCGTCACTTGACGCGGAGGACGAATTATTTATACAGTTAAAAGGGGAATGGAGAAAATGAAAGGAGTTATAGCATCAGCGGTTATTGCGGTGGTTATTGTGGCAGGGAGTGTTGCGTATACAAATCATATTGATAAAGTGTCGAGAGATCTGGGGGAGATTAATGACAGAGTTATGGCGTTTTTGTATGACGGCGATTATGAGAGTGCCGGTGATGAAATCGAAAAACTTGTACAGTATCTTGACGAAAATCGTACTGTACTTGCCGCAACAGGCAATCACGAGGATTTTGATAAAATTGAAATGAATATATCCGAAGTGGAGGGGTATATTAACGGCGGAGAGCAAACAGACGCAGTTTCACATTGTCGTGTGCTTGGTTTTTTGTTTGAACATTTGCCGAAAAATTATAAGTTTAAGTTGGAGAATATATTGTAGGTTTAGTGCAACCGATGGTCGCCCTTACGAAGTGGGGAAAGGCACAAGTTATGGGACGTGAAAAAAGGGCGACCGATGGTCGCCCCTACAAAATTACTAATTAAAGAATTGATATGAAACATCGTCAACTTTTGTCAATGTACCGACTATTGAATCATCATTGCGTTTTATAACATAGTTATCGCCGTCCGCTACGAGTTTTACGGGAACGATTGTTCTGTCATATTCTATATTATAAAAATTACAAACACCCTCAATATCAATAAACGGTTTAAGTTTATGAATATCTCCGTAAGTGAAAGGCATAACGTTATTTGTATTCGCAGCACCGGTGATATGTCGCATACAACCTGTAAAATCAGCATAATTACCGCTTACGCCTCTTATATGATCGAGCCAGCTTACACATTTTGTTTCGTCATAGTAATGCTGACCGCTGAATACATATACGTTTTTGTCTGTATTCGTGATATTCTCTTTAGTGTCAAGGTTTATAAGCTGTGATGTGAGAGCAACGTCAATGTCAGATGTTTTTTGATAATCGCTCACTTCACCGATACCTGTAACTGTAAATGAAAATGCTGAAACTGTAAGTAAAACCGCACATAAAATTCTGCTAAACGATAGCGGTAAAAGAACTATAAGTTCGTCAATTACTATGCCTATTCCGAGATATGCGAAAAATACAAGTCTTAACGGTATTCTGTCAGAACCGAGAATGTAGTTTAGCGAAAGTCCGCCGAAAAACATCACAATTCCAAGCAGAAGTATTTTCCAAGAAAATTTACGCTTTTTAATACATACAGCCGAAAATACACCGAATATAATCGAAAGTGTTGCGATAAGTAATATTTTTATAAATTTATGACCGCCGAAAACGATAAGTATACCTTTATTGTAACCGTTTTTGAATATTGAATTTGTAAAATCGGTGAATATATTTTTAGTAAAATCGGTAACGAGTGCGGTATGCTCCCATATATCTGTTTCAAGGAAACCGCCTCGTGATTCTATTTCGCCGGAACCGGAATTTAAAATGTAGTAAATTCCGATAATCGCTATATGTGCCGCCATTATTGCAAGCGGAAGCAAATCTTTTTTATTCTTATAATTGTTCCAAACAATGAAAAGTGTAAGTATGATATAAACCACTATTGCCGGTTCATAAAAACAGACACTGAGCATACCGAATACGGCAAACATAACTAAAAATTTAACTTTATCCGATTTATAACAGTAATCAAGCGAAAGTGTGGCACAACCTATAAACAGCAGTGAATATGCAACTCTTGTTGCGGCGGCAATCCAATAAGTAGCCTCAAGTCCGACAGGAAAAAGGCACACAAGGCACAAGAAAAATCCGCCGCTTGCAAAATTGTTTCTGCGAAGTGCTTTTATAATCAGAAATGAACCGAAAAGCAGTGAAAATGTCAAAAACAATTCGACAATCCATAAATGATTAAACAACGGTGCATTTACAAAACAGTCAAACACTCCTGCGAGCGGGCGTATTGCAAACTTTTCGTTCGGAATAGCAAAGTTTGCAAGTCGGTTTGATATACCTTTATACAAATCACCGTACAGAAACCAGTCGTCCATAACAGGCTTGTATACTCCGCTCAAAAATCGTTGAACAATCATAAGCAATCCCAAAGCGAAAGTCATAATATATTCACAATGTGAAGAAAGCAGTTCAAAAAATGAGGATATTTTGCTTTTTCGATTAATTTGATTCATACGAAAATCCTCCCAATATAATAGTTTTTACAAAAATAGGCGTGTTAAAAAGCACGCCCAAATTTGTTGTATTTATAATATTATTCGTATAAATGTTCAAGAATTTGAACAACTTCTTCCTTCGTAGGTACGCGAGGATTTGTTGCTGTACAAGCATCTGCAAGAGCTTTCTCAGCCATTGAGTCGATTGCGTTGAAGTATTCTGTTCTGTCAACACCGCATTGTGAAACCGAAACAGGAACGTTCATTTCCTTTAACATAAACTGAATCCAGCTTACAAGAGCACGAACTGTTGTGATTTCATTGAAGTTATTTACACCAAGAAGTTTAGCAACGTTGACATACTTTTCAACGCACTTAGGATAGTGGCTTTGACTTCTTGAATGTTTGTTAATTCCTGAGTTGTATTCGATAACATGAGGAAGTAACATTGCATTGGCTCTGCCGTGCGGAATGTGGAACTTAGCACCGATTGCATGAGCAATACCGTGGTTAAGACCAAGTGATGCACTGTTAAATGCAAGACCTGCAAGACATGACGCAACGTGCATTTTCTTTCTTGCGTGTGTATCGTTATTGTCAAGATATGAACGAAGTAGGAAAGTACCGCATATCTCGATTGACTTTTCTGCAAGTGCGGCTGAAAATTCGTTGTTGTTGATACTTACATATGCTTCGATTGCGTGAGTAAGTACATCCATACCTGTGTCGGCTGTTACGTTTGCCGGAACACTCTTTACAAGGTCGGCGTCCAAAATAGCCTCTGTCGGCAACATACTGTCTGATACAAGCGGATATTTTATATCGTTTGCTGGATCGGATACAACGGCAAAACTTGTAACTTCACTGCCTGTACCGGAAGTTGTAGGAATAGCGATAAGTGCAACTTCTTTTTGAGATGCTCTTGTTGCAAATTCACGAATTGATTTTGCACTGTCGATAGCACTGCCGCCGCCGATTGCGATAACAACGTCAGGATCATAGTCAAGCATTGCCTTAACACCAAGAGAAATCTTTTCAATCGGTGGGTCCGGAACAACGTCTGAAAATACGTCAAATTCAGTATAACCGTCGTTTAAACGATATGTAATCATCTGTAGCATACCGCTCTTTACAACAAACGGGTCTGTGATGATAAGTGCCTTCTTATAAGGAAGGTCTGCAAGTCTGTCAAGTGCATTGTCACCGAAATAAATTTTTGTTTTTATATCGAAACTTTTCATTAAGTTTTTCACCCCTGTTTCATTAATACATTTATTATACAATATTTAAACAAATATTACAAGGGGAATTTGAAAAAAATAATGTAGAAAATTCGATTTTCCGGTATTGCATTTTTTGTTATGCTATGCTATAATAAATTTAGATTAGACGAGATGAGCAAAATTAAAAAGATGTTTTATATTCTATAGGGATATTACGCTCGTTTTGGTCAAAAACGGGCTTTTCTTTTACATTTTGCCTGAGATTAGAGGAGGACTATAATTATGAAAGAACTATTAAAAAAAGTAACAGAAGGACAAAATCTTACGCGTGAAGAGGCTGCAAAAGCAATGGATATGATGCTTGAGGGTACAGCGTCACCGGTGTTGGTGTCGGCATTTTTGACGGCACTTCGCATGAAAGGCGAAACGGTAGACGAGATTGTCGGTTGTACGGAAATGATGAAGTCAAAGGGCGGCAGCGTCAAGCTTGATACTGATGAGTACATAGACTTTGTCGGAACGGGCGGTGACGGTGCTAATTCGTTTAACATATCGACAACATCAATGTTTGTTTGTGCGGCGGCAGGTGTGACTGTGGCAAAGCACGGAAACAGAGCCGCATCTTCAAAGAGCGGTGCGTCCGATTTGCTTGAGGCACTCGGTGCAAACATTATGCTTGAGCCGAAACAGGTTGAGCAATGTATAAATGAAACAGGTATGGGCTTTATGAATGCTATGAAGTTCCATAAGGCAATGAAAAATGTAGGACCTATCAGAAAACAAATCGGTATCAGAACTATATTCAATATGCTTGGACCGCTTTCAAATCCGTCAAATGCATCAAGACAGGTTATAGGTGTTTTCTCACCTGAAAAAGTCAGCGTTTTTGCTAAGGTAATGAGTGAAATGGGCGTTAAACGCGCTATGATCGTTTGCGGCAGTGACGGTATGGACGAAATTACGGTTACGGGTAAAACATTGGTAAACGAGATTATTGACGGTAAGATTGTCGTGTATGAAATCGATCCGCACGATTACGGTATCGAATATGCGGCTGCAAGCGATATTACTGGCGGTGACGGTAAGGAAAATGCCGAAATCGCAAAAAGTATTTTTAACGGCGAAAAGAGTGCAAGACGCGATATTATCGTTCTTAACAGTGCGGCAGGTATATATATCGGCGGTAAAGCAGATTCATACAAAGAGGCTGTCGAAATCGCAAAACAGACTATTGACAGCGGTAAGGTTATGGATAAAGTAAACGAATTTGTGGCTGAAACTAAGAAATTTAATTAAGAAGAAAGGCTGCGGAATTTGATATGATACTTGATAAAATTATTGCGTCTACGAAAATCAGAGTAGCGAAGGCAAAAGAAAATTTAAGCCCAAGCGAGCTTTTAAAGGCTTTGGATAAAGCGGAACTTAAAGTACCGAATTTCAAAAACGGACTTGTGTCGATTGATGATGTTTCAATTATTGCGGAAATAAAAAGGGCGTCGCCGTCAAAGGGACTTATCCGCGGAGATTTTGACCATATGAAGATTGCCGAAGAATATGACAAATGCAATATTCAAGCAATGTCGGTACTTACCGAGCCTGAATATTTTAAAGGCAATATAGAATTTGTTAAGGATATTAAAAGCAAATTCAGTATTCCCGTACTTCGCAAGGATTTTACGGTTGACGAGTATCAAATATATGAGGCTAAACTGTACGGTGCGGACGCAATTTTGCTTATAATGGCGGCACTTACCGACGCGGAATACAAGAAGTTTCACGCTTTGGCAGACAGTATCGGACTTGATGTGCTTGTTGAAACGCACAACGAAGAAGAAGTCAAAAGAGCGGTTGAATACGGCAGTATAATAGGCGTAAACAACAGAAATCTTCAGACATTTGACGAGGATATAACGACGTGCGAAAGACTTTTACCGCTGATACCGGCCGGTAAAGTAAAGGTTGCGGAAAGTGCGATAAGGAAACACAGTGATTTTGAATATCTGAGAGGATTAAAGTTTGACGCCGCACTTATCGGTGAGGCGTTTATGCGTGAAAAGGATATAAAAAAAGCTGTTGATAATTTGAGATATGGAAATTAAAATATGCGGTATTCGCCGTAAGGAAGATATAGATATAATTAATAAGTACAAACCCGATTACATCGGTTTTATATTCGCAAAGAGCAAACGTGAAGTCACACCCGAAACGGTCGCTGAAATCACGAAAAATCTTGATAAGGATATAAAAAAAGTCGGTGTGTTCGTCAATGCAACGTATGAAAAGATAAATGAGGCGGTACAGGTAGCAAAGCTTGACGTTGTTCAGCTTCACGGAGATGAAAACGAGGAGTATATTTCAAACCTTGACTGCAAATGTGAAATTTGGAAAGCCGTAAGAGTGCGTGACGGAGAAGATATTTATGATGTAAAAGGGGTTGACAGACTGCTTTTAGACAAGTATACTGATAAAGAGTACGGTGGTAGCGGTCAAACTTTTGACTGGCACGGCGGCAGTAGGATAAAGACCGATAAGCCGATTATGCTTGCCGGAGGAATTAAAACCGAAAATGTTATAGAGGGTATTAATATTTTTAAGCCTGTCGGAGTGGATATTTCTTCTTCGGTTGAAACGGACGGTTTTAAAGATGAACAGAAGATAAAGAAATTTATAGAGACAGTGAGGAGTTATGAGAATGAATAGAATAGACGAGAGATTTGCTAAGGTGAAAGCAGATGGCAGAAAGGCACTTATTACATTTTTGACGGTAGGCGACCCTAATATGGAAGTGAGTGAAAAGGCTATATACACAATGCAGGAGGAGGGCGTTGACCTTATTGAATTGGGCGTACCTTTTTCGGATCCTGCGGCGGACGGTCCTGTAATTCAGCGTGCCGATGAAAGAGCTTTGGCGCAAGGTGTGGATATTTTCAAGGTGTTTGAACTTGTCCGAAAAATCAGAAATAATGTGGAAGTACCTATGGTATTTTTGCTTTACTATAATGTAATGGTACAATACGGAATTGAAAAATTCTTTAAATGTTGTCAGGAAACAGGCGTCGACGGACTTATTATTCCCGATTTGCCTTATGAAGAAAGTGATGAAATCAAGGAATATACCGAAAAATACGGTGTATATCAGATAAGCCTTGTATCACCGACTTCAAAAGACAGAATTAAAAATATTGCGAAAGACGCAAAAGGATTTTTGTATTGTATTTCTTCACTCGGCGTTACGGGTGAGAAATCATCATTTGTCACAAATTTTGATGAATTTGTGGGAACAATAAAGAAATATACTGACGTTCCGGCTTGCGTGGGATTTGGTGTTTCAAACGGCGAGCAGGTTAAGGAACTTACAAAATATTTCGACGGCGCTATTGTCGGCAGTGCAATCGTTAAGTCTATTGCAACCGGTGAGAGTGTAGAAGAAAGAATTAATAATCTTCGTGAAAAAATAAAAGATTTAAAGTCGGGACTGTGATAAATGTCCCGAAGAAGGGGGAGTTTAATTATGAAATTAAAAAAAACGGTCAGTGCGGTACTTGCCGGTGCAATGCTTTTAGGCACAAGTGCATTTGCAAAAGATAACATATATGCTTATAATAAGTTTATTTCTACAGTGATTGGCCCTCAGGTCGGTTATTGTGATTTCGCGGCATCATTTGCCGGTCACGAAAATGAATATGACAATGTAAATAATTATTTTTCGGGACTTATCTCTGCATTTTACGATGATATAGATATGGACTTTGACAATGAACTTATTACTGTTGAGAGCAGCGGTGTATCGGTTTATCAAGGCAGCGAAAACGGTGTTACGTTCCTTGGTTCGATAGATACCGATTTAATTGCAAATTACGGTAATTCTTATGCAAACGTTTTTACTATCCCTGTTGGAAATAAGAAATATATAGGTGTTGAAACGTTCAGCAGTGTTGATACGACATATCTTCTTCAAATGTATATGCTTGATCCCGATACGGACGAATTACAGCCGAAAGTAAAAATCGAAAAGACTGTAAATGAGGACGGCCGTGAAGAAAATGTTTGGGCAAACGGTAAAACATATTATTCATATACGTTGGGTGAGGGATTGCAGACTGTTATGAATCCCGATAATTATAAGGATTCGGTTGCGGCGGCAAGAGCGGCTTTGACAGAAAGCAATATTCCGGATGCATTCGTTGCGTCATATGACAGAATGTGGTTTGGTGACGATAAAAACAATACGGATAATTTAACTCAAAATCAAATTTCAAACAGAGATAATTTAAAGGATCAAGATGATTTCAGAATTTCTCATATTGAAAGCAATGCAAGTCAGAAAACTTATATTCGTGCAAAGGGTGTAAGATTTGACGAAAAGCCTGTTGTGCTGTTTGAAGATTACAGCAGTTTGAGCGAGCTTAGCAAAAAGCCTGATATTGTGACTGTAGTTCTTGACGGTCAGACTTTGCAGTTCCCGACGCAAGACCCTGTTATAAAAAATGACTCTACACTTGTGCCTATGCGTACGATTTTCGAGGCATTGAATGCAGAAGTTGAATGGGTTGATGAAAACGGTGTGCAACAAATCATTGCAAAAACGGCAGATAAAACTATAACAATGACAATAAACAGCAAGGAATTTTATGTGAACGGCGAAAAACAACCGGAACTTAACGAGCCTGCGCAACTTATGAATGATAAAACAATGGTACCTTTAAGAGCGGTAAGCGAATCGCTTGATTGTACCGTTGAATGGGACCAAGAAACAAAAACTGTTATAATACAGTCTAAAAAATGATAAAAAGGAGAGATAAGGTATGTCTAACATTTGGCACGATATTAACCCAAGAAGAATTTCACCTGAAAAATTTATGGCGGTAATCGAAATTCCGAAAGGCGTTAAAAACAAGTATGAAATGGATAAGGAAACAGGACTTTTGCGCCTTGACCGCGTACTTTACACATCAACTCACTATCCTGCAAACTACGGATTTATTCCGAGAACGTATGCGGCGGATAATGACCCGCTTGACGTTCTTGTACTTTGTCAGGAATCAATAGTTCCGATGACGCTTGTTGAATGTTATCCGATTGGTGTTATGAAAATGATTGATGATGACCAAGTCGATGAAAAGATAATCGCAATTCCGTTTAATGACCCGTCATATGCGGAATTTAAGGATATTAACCAATTACCTCAACACACTTTCAGCGAAATTTCTCACTTCTTCAGAGTGTATAAATCTCTTGAGGGTAAGGAAACTGTTGTAAATGAGGTGCTTGGTCCGGACGAGGCAAAAGAAGTTATTAAGAATTGTATTGCGGCATACAAGGATATGTACTGCTAACGAAAATGACTGTCGGTTTATCGGCAGTCATTTTTTTGTTCACTTTTGAAATAAAATGTCGCATTGTGAAAAGTGTTGTATAATTATAAATTAGAAATAAAATATTTTTGCAGGTTTTACAAATATTCCTTGACTTTTTGGAATTAAAATGATATACTACGGTTTGTACTTATATCAGAGGGAAGAATAGGTGACGGTATTGGAAACGGAAAGAAAAAATCTAAAGACGTTATCGGACGAAGAACTTGTTAAAGCCGCTCAAAGTGGTGATAACGAAGCTTTGGAGGCGATATTGTCGAGATATAAAAATCTTGTTTATGCAAAATCAAAACCTTATTTTCTTGCCGGTGCCGATGATGACGATATTATTCAGGAGGGACTTATAGGACTGTACAAAGCCGTTATGGATTTTGACGGCGACAGATTTCCGTTTTTTAAAGTCTTTGCGGGAGTATGCGTGACAAGGCACATTATAACTGCCGTTAAAGCGGCGTCGAGAAAAAAACACCTTCCCTTAAATTCTTATGTATCACTTGATAAGAATACTTATGACGATGACAGCGATACAACCTTGCTTGACATCATAGCGTTCAGTGAGCTTCAAGACCCTGAGGCCATATTGATTGATCGAGAGAATATGGATGGTATGGAGTATAAAATCAATAAAGTACTCAGCAAGCTTGAAACAGAAGTGCTTGTATATTATCTTGAGGGGCTTTCCTATCAGGAAATTGCGGAAAAGTTGGGGAAAGATACGAAAGCGGTTGACAATGCCGTCCAACGTATTAAGAAAAAACTTGAAAGCGCTTTGCGTGAGGGCGACGAGGGGAATTATTGAAGACAGAAAACAAACAAATAACCAAAGTGAGGTAAAAACAATGTACGAAGACAAGACATTAGTATGTAAGGATTGCGGTAAGGAATTTACATTCTCAGCCGGTGAACAGGAATTTTACGCTGAAAAGGGTTTTGAAAATGAACCTCAGCGTTGTAAGGAATGTCGTCAGGCAAGAAAGAACAGTATGCGTCAAAACAAGGAGATGTATGAAATAGTTTGTGCATCTTGCGGTAAGGTTGACAAAGTTCCGTTTGAACCGAGAAACGACAAGCCTGTATATTGCAGTGAATGTTTCGCAAAACAAAACAACTAATACGGTCCAAGACCCGTATGAATAATTGTCTTTCGGACAGTTTTTCATAGAAATGATTTAAAAACAGTATCTTTTCTTAAAGATACTGTTTTTGTTTTGTACTTTATTACGTTAAAGTTGCATAAAATGTGTTTAAATGTTTTGAAATATCGTTAATTGACAATCTTTGCGATATGTGATAAAATTTTATTGTATTTTTGTAAAAAGGAAGGATTGATAAGGAAAATGACAGGTGAAGGTTTTAAGACGTTCGGCGAGATTTTGAAACAAATCGACGGATTTGTATGGGGAGTTCCGCTTATTGTATTGATAATTCTTACGGGTATTTATCTTACAATCAGAGTAAGAGGATTGCAGGTAAGACACCTCGGTAAGGCTTTGAAGTTTATGGTTAAAAACGAAGAAGGCGGAGAAGGCGAAGTTACAAGTTTCGGTGCTTTGTGTACGGCACTTTCGGCGACTATCGGAACAGGTAATATTGTCGGTGTTGCAACTGCTCTTGCGGCTGGTGGTCCGGGTGCGTTGTTCTGGATGATTGTAGCGGCATTTTTCGGAATGGCTACAAAGTATACCGAGGGTTTCTTGGCTATTAAGTATCGTACTATAGATGAAGAAGGTCACGTTCTTGGCGGACCTTTCTATTACATAGAAAACGGTATGGGTAAAAAGTGGAAGTGGCTTGCAAAGATTTTTGCGTTTTTCGGTGTTTGTGTAGGTCTTATGGGTATAGGTACTTTTACACAGGTAAACGGTATCGCAAGTGCGGTTACTAATTTCTTTGACCCGAATACAAGCTGGGCAATTCATTTGTTCGGCAGAAATATTTCTTGGGTGGTTGTAATTGCCGGTCTTATTGTAACGGTATGTACGGCACTTGTTATTATTGGCGGTATCAAGAGAATTGCTAATGTATCACAAGTTGTTGTACCGTTTATGGCAGTGCTTTATGTTGTATTTGCTGTGTTGTTGTTACTTTGCAATGTTACAAAAATTCCTGATGCGATTGTGCAAATTGTTCAAGGTGCGTTTGGATACGGTGACGGCATACAGGGAAACAGAGCGGTTGCCGGAGGCGTACTTGGTGCAATGATGGCGGCAATGCAAAACGGTGTTGCAAGAGGTATATTCTCGAACGAGGCAGGTCTTGGTTCTGCTCCGATTGCGGCAGCTGCGGCAAAAACTAAGGATACAGTTCGTCAAGGTCTTGTTTCAATGACAGGTACATTTATTGATACTATCGTTATTTGTACAATGACAGGTCTTGCAATCGTAATTGCGGGTTCATGGGCAAATCCTGACTTAAAGGGTGTTGCGATAACGACAGAAGCATTCCAAAGCGGTCTTCCGTTCCCATCAGTTGTGTCATCATTTGTTCTTATGATTTGTCTTGCATTCTTTGCATTTACAACAATTCTTGGTTGGGACTATTACAGCGAACGTTGTCTTGAATACCTATCAAACAGAAATAAAACTGTTGTTAAGGTTTATAGATGGATATATGTACTTGCAGTGTTTATCGGTCCGTACCTTACTGTTGCGGCTGTTTGGACTATCGCGGATATTTTCAACGGACTTATGGCGATACCAAACGTTATTGCACTTATCGCACTTAGCGGTGTTGTCGCGAAAGAAACGAGAGATTATTTTAAAGAATTTGATAGATTGTCAAAGTGATTTAAGCGGTCGGAAACGACCGCTTTTTTGTATGCGTTTTGGTGAGATAAAGTTGAAAGTAGGGGACAGCACCTTGATGTCCCGTACGAAGTGAGTTTGAGGGCGGCCAATGACCGCCCCTACTTGCGAAGACATATGTGTATTATTTTAGACAGTACAAAGAAAATATGTAGGGGTGACCATTGGTCGCCTGTTAAGCGAGATAACCGAAAAAATAGTGAAGCCACCCCACAGTCAACTGCGTTGACAGCTCCCCTCAATGGGAGCCTTTTGAAAGCCTCTCCTTGAGGAGAGGTGTCACGAAGTGACGGAGTGGTGGCAATATAAAAATCCGCAAAAAAACAGGTATGCGTTGCACACCTGTTTCAAAGCAAAATTAATCAACGATTGTCTTAACGTATTCGGCAATCTTATCGCACTTGCAGTTAGCGAAGAACAAGTCTTTGAATTGCTTACCTGCAACAGCACCCTTAACAAGGTCTTGATCAAGGTTAGGAAGAATATCAAGAAGATCTCTGTGAGTAACCTTTTTAACTTCGTTAAGAATTTTAGCATTTCTCTGTTCAGGAACTGCTCTTTCTTTAGGGTAACCGCCGCCCCATTCTTCAACGAATAGTTTTTCAAACACATATTGTAGGTTAAGCTCAGCACCCCAACCCCAGCCTTTTGCGAAAGGCATTGCGATACAGTTACCGTTATTAACCTGTGTAAATTGATAAGCGTCTGTCGGATCTACAACGTGACCGCAAAGTACACCGGGGAATGCGTTACAAGCAAGGCAAGCACCTTCGCCTGTACCGCAACCTGTGATAACAAGGTCAGCCGCACCTGAGTTTAGAAGTATTGCGGCAAGAATACCGATTTGTACATATGTAAGTTGTTCTGCATCGTCAGCTGAGTACATACCGTAGTTAAATACTTCGTGACCAAGCGGTTCAACAACTTTCTTTAGTGTTTCAACAATAACGCCATTCTTTGCAGCTTGGCTGTTTTCGTTAATTAAAGCAATTTTCATTTGAAATTTACCTTCTTTCTTTTATTTTACACTTCTATTATATCTAATTTTCAATAAGTTTGCAATATATAAATAAAAAAATAATATACTATTGACAAATAATATTATACGATATATAATATTATTAAATTAAAACATATTATAAATAAAACAGTAAAAGGCGGTGAATATATGATATTTAATATTAATGCGGCACTGCTTGACGCACTCGTACTTGCGATAGTGAAAAAAGAGGACACTTACGGATATGAAATAACAAGAGTTTTAAAAAACGAACTTGATGTATCGGAATCTACTTTATATCCTGTTCTCCGCAGATTGCAAAAGGACGATTGTCTCGAAATTTATGACAAAGAGTATTCCGGACGAAACAGGCGTTATTACAAGATAACAGACAGAGGTCGGAAACAGCTTGATATGTACCGTGACGAATGGCAGAACTACAAAGCGACTATAACAAATATATTTGAGGGAGTGATAGATGATGAATAAAACGGAATTTCTTGCGGGGTTAAGGCGTGAGCTTGGTTTTCTTCCGAAGGATGAGCTTGATGACGCTATTCGTTATTATGATGAATATATCAATGACGCCGGAGATGACGAAGAGAAAGTGATTGCGGAAATGGGTACTCCGCATAAAGTGGCGGAAGAGTTTAAAAATGAGTATTACGACAGAAAAAACGTTAATGATGAAAGTGAAAAACACAATAACCAAATTTCTTGGAAAACAGTGCTTGTATGTATATTGGCGGTTGGGTTTGGCGTACCTGTATTAAATATGATAAGAAATGCTCTTCCGGGAATAACAGGAATTGTAATTCTTGTTGTGGTAATAGTATTGCTTATAAAATTTCTCGGCAACAAGACAAATCAACGAATTGCTGTTTCAAATGCAACAGTTCAAACTTGCTCCGATATTGAAAACATATATCTTGACTTGAAAGCAGGAAATTTTGAATTCAGAACAGGAGATAGCTTTGCTGTTGATACAATGTCAGCCGGTGAAGTAAAGGTTAAAAGTTATATTGCAAACAATACTTGGACAGTTGAGGGTTCAAAGACTATCGGAAATAATGAAAACGGGGTTGTTTCTATAATAATACCAAAGGGATTTCACGCAAAGAAAGCTGTTATGAAATTAACCGCCGGAAATATTCTTGTGTCGGGATTGTCGGCCGATAATACAAAAGTTGAAGTCGGTATGGGAAAATGTGAAATTAAAAATATGTATTCTCAGCATTTGAATATGAAGTGCGGAATGGGTGACATAGTCGGCAGTTGCAGTATGAACGGTGACGTGAATGTTGACTGCGGAATGGGTAATGTAACACTAACGCTTACAAACAGTGCAGACAACTTTAATATGTCGGCGACGGCAGGTATGGGATGCGTTGATATTGGCGGCACGAAAATTCATGGTGCAGGAAGTAAGTTGGATAACAATATCGGCGCGTTGTATAATATTAATGTAAAATGCGGAATGGGTAACGTCAAAATTGGATTTAATGAAAGGGATGAGGCTTAATGACTAAGGAAGAATTTTTAGACAAAATCAAAAAAGAACTTGGATTTATGCCGTATGAGGAAGTAATAAAAGCCGAAAAATATTTTGAATCATATTTCAACGGCAGTGAGGCGGACGAAAAAGTGATTGAAAGATTCGGAAGTCCTAAATATGCGGCACAAAATTATTACAGAACGCACGTAGCAAACAGCAACGCAAACATTAAACCGCCAAAGAAAAACGGTGTCGGAATATGGGCATTGATAATTATTCTTATATTATTGTCGCCGATACTTATACCGTTGGCAATAGCAGTCGGATTTTTTGCGGTAGCGATAATATTCGGTATATTGTGTATTTTTCCGTTTGCATTTTTCAGCGGTGTTTCAATGTGGCTCGGCGGTGCGGGAATGATACTTAAAAGCTTTTTTGCTCATGCGGGATTTGCGAATATGGTTATGCAAATAGGCGTTGGATGTATATTCTTCGGCTTGGGATTGTTTATAGCTTGGGCGACTGTGGTTGTATGCATAAAACTGTTTCCGTGGATAATCAGAAAAATCGTTGCTTTAGGCTCAAGACTTTTTAATAAAAAAGCGTGATGGATAAGGAGGATAGAATGAGAAAGACTATAACAAAAGTTGTACTTATTATCTGTGCTGTGTCGGTCGCACTCGGAATTGCTTTGTGTGCAAGCGGTGTTGTGATGGGCGCTGATGTTGAAAAAGCACTTCGCGGAATTGGAATTAACGTCGAAACAAGAATAGAGCCGAATAATATGTACGATGATTATAATGATGATATAAATGATTTCTTTAAAGAATTCGGAATAGATAATATGGAGGGTGATTATAATGAAGAAACTGTTTAGAAGTTCAACTGACAGAAAAATCTGTGGCGTGTGCGGCGGTATTGCCGAATATTTCAATATTGATTCTACTTTGGTAAGATTGGGTGTGGTATTGCTATCGTGTCTTGCATTCGGTACAGGTGTGCTTGCCTATATTATTGCCGCAATAGTAATGCCGGAGGCGTAAAACTTTTTTGCCATTGACAAACTATTTGTCAATATGTATAATAGAAGTAATATGATAAATAGTGAGGATTGAAAAATGGCAATATTTAAAAAGAACAAAAAAGAAGAAACGAAAAAAGTTTCAACTCAAGAGGATAATGAACTAAAGGACGAAATATCCAAGGCTTATGATGAAATAATGAGTGGCAACAAAGAAGAAAAAGCTGAAGAGCAACCGCAACAAGCACCTAAAGACGATATAGCTTTTGAAAATGAAGTTTTTAAATCAAAGGTGAAAGCATTTAAACAAGAAAGAAATCAACAGAACTTGATTGCTGTATTAAAAATGCTGTCAGGCAGAAAGTTTTTGCTTCCGTCAGTATGTAATGTGGAAGATCCGTTTGAAAAACTTGAAAACGGTAATGTAAGATTGAAAGAGGGA
>NZ_JBKVWU010000023.1:0-28538 GCF_046972485.1 Hominilimicola sp. | reverse complement strand
TTACAGAGGCAATACAGCTGTCGATAAAATAAGTTAAAACCTTCATAAAATATTTAATGCAAGGACTGCCGTTAATTTCGGCAGTCCTTGTGTATTTATTAGGTTTTATGCGGTTTTTAAACCATATAACAAATTATTCATATGTCAGATGATATTTTTCGTCTATGAATATCATAGTGGTTATGCTAAAATTTAATCATCAAATTATAAATGAGAGGAAGGGAATAAAATGAAAAAAAAGATTATATCGGCAGCAATTGCTACGGCGATGTGCGCAAGCATGATACCTGCACCGTCAATGGCTTATGCTGATGGGACGGAAGATACTGAATACAGCATGGTCACGTCAGCACCGTTTTATTCAGAAGATTTTGAAGAGAACGGCTTTGTTGATATGGCTAAGACAAATGAAAACGGATGGACTTATAATCCCGGAAATGGTGCTGCATTTGACTGCGGAAACAATTTTAACAATGTTCAGACAGGCTCAAATATGATACGTTTCTGCGGTACACAGTGGGACGACAGTTCACTTGAACTAAATTTAAAACAGTCTGCGATTGCCAAGGGTATTGATGAAACTGTATATGACGGCTATATGACAGATAACATTGCGGTAAGCTTTCAGTATGCTGCTACAGCTGACAGCAATATTGGAAATAAGCAGGACGGAAGCCGTAATATGATAGAGTTACTTACAGATGACGGCAAGCCGTTTATGGCATTTGAAGCGTATACAAAGGATAAGAACAGCGATGATATAACTCTTAATCTGATTGCACTTAATGAAAGCAAGACTGAGAACGTCCGCTATGAACTGGCAAAGGGTGCGTCCAATATATTTGATGTGCTTCATGAGGTTACGGTATATGTAAATAATGATGATAATACATATCAGGTTAAGGTAGGAGCGGATACGCTTGATATAGGAAATTTCGGTGCATGGATCCCGATGAGTACAAGCGATGATGTAGGAGCCGCCTCGCAGGCGTCTGACGCAAAGGTCGGATCAATTAAAATCAAAAATGTTCATTCAAGCTGGTACGGAGGTATTATTTTGGATAATGTAGAGCTTTCAAAATGGACAGAACTTTCTTTTACAAATCCTGCGGTTGCACCCGATAAAGCTATGTCTATGTGGTACAGAATGCCTGCAGAGCGTTGGGCGCAGTCAATTCCGTTGGGCAATGGCAGAATAGGTGCTATGGTTTGGGGCGGAATTACTTCGGATACTCTGTCATTGAGTGAGGTTACAGATTGGTCAGGCGAAGACCACAGAAGCAAAAACCTTGATAATGACGGCAGCACTGATAATTGGGCAGCTCTCAATAATCTGCGTGAGGAAATGAAAAAGGATACTCCCGACAGGTCTAAGGTGACTCAGTATTTAAGTGAAATGGGAGGCGAGGGGAACAGTAACTTTGGCACAAACAGACCGTTCGGTAAGCTGGAATTTAGCTTTAACGGTATGGATAATGCTATTTCTGGTTACAGACGTTCGCTTGACCTTGAAAATGCGGTTTCCACTGTCGAATTTACATCGGGTGGTACGAAGTATACTCGTGAAGCGATTGTAAGCAATCCCGATCAGGTAATAGCTCTTAAGTATAGCAAGAAGGGATCCGGAAAAATTTCTTTTGACGTTAATTTTGCTACCGAGGAAACAAACGGAGGTACCGGTACGGTTACCGCAGGTGAAAATTATCTTGAATGGGACGGCGCGGTATACAATACTGATAGTGTTACAAACGGTGTTAATACCTTTGGTTATATGCAGGCAGTTCCTGATGGCGGAACTGTTACATATGACAAAACCGGTATGCACGTATTAGATGCAAATGAAGTTGTAGTTATAGTTTCAATCGGAACAGACTTTAAAGCAAACGAAAATTACAATCAGAACAGTAAAGAAAACTGTAAGAATCAGCTTGATGCCGCAGTGGCTAAGGGATATAGCGACATTAAGGCAGAACATACAGAGGACGTAAGTAAGTTGTTTAACAGAATGAAGGTTGAAATCGGTGCAAAAGACGAATTAAAGTCTGAAGATCCGACCGACGTCAGATATGAAGCAATCAGGGACGGAGCTGAAATTGACGGAAGCTTTATGTCGCTTTGGTATCAGTACGCAAGATACCTTATGATTGCCGGTTCTCGTGAAAATTCACCATTGCCAATGAATCTACTTGGTATATGGAATGACAATGTTGCATGCAATATGGCGTGGACATGCGATTATCATCTTGACGTGAATACGCAGATGAATCAGTGGATGTCAAATTCTGCGAATCTCTCTGAGAGTGAACTTCCACTGATAAATTATATAAAGAATATACTTATTCCGAGCGGACAGATAACCGCTGAGAAACAATATAATGCCGAGGGTTGGCTTGCCAATGTTGCAACGAATGCATGGGGTTATGCCGGAATAGGTAAGGATTCATGGGAAGCGTTCACGGATACTGCCTGCGGTGCATGGATTATGCAAGAGGTTATGAATTATTATAATCATACAGGCGATAAGGAATTCCTTAAGGAATCCGGATTCTATATGTTGAAAGAAACTGCTAAGTTCTTTAACAGTTTTATGACACAATATACAGCAGATGACGGAAAAACCTATTGGGTAACGATTCCAAGCGGATCGCCGGAAAATGGATATGTTGAAATTATGTCAACATATGATATTACGCTTATAAGAGATATATTTGAGCAGACGTTAAAATGCTATGATATATTGGAAGGTGAAAAGTATATTGACGGTGACGGAAGTGAGGCTGAAGTAAGCAAGAACGACGGATATTATGCAGCTATACAAGAAAAGTATGCCGGTCTGCCGGATTATAAAATAACCGAATCCGGTACAGTGGCAGAGTGGCCATTCTTAAAGAATGCGGACGAAAAAGGATTGACAGATGACGGCAATACAAACCATCGTCACACCTCGCATCTTTTGGGTTTATTCCCGTATGCACAGATTACGCCGGACAGAACTCCGGAACTTGCTGCTGCGGCACTTGAATCGATGCAGCGTCGTTACAACAGAAACGATTATGAGCATACAGAATGGACAGCAGTTATGGCTGCGGCACAGTATGCGAGATTAAAGGACGGCGAGAATGCATATAAATATCTCAAACTTGAAGCTGATACATTTACATGGCCGAACCTGTTAAGTATATCACCGGAGGGAATAGCCCTTGCACCATGTGATGTATATTGTATAGAAGGTACGTTGGGTATTGCGCAGGATTTGGCGGAAATGCTTTTACAGTCACACAGCGACAGGCTTGAATTTCTCCCTGCACTTCCTAAGGAATGGAGTGAAGGTAACATTGAAGGAATGTCAGCTGAAGGTGCATTTGATGTAGATTTTGAATGGAAGGATTATACAATCAAGTCGGCAAAAATTACATCAAAGAGCGGCAATAGAGTAAACATTTTGAAAAATGCGGCAATAAACTGGGACAATGTCGCAGTTTATGATGAAGATGGAAATAAGCTTGAAAATGTTACCGATACAAGTAAGCTGCTAAGTTTTGACACCAAAGCCGGAAAGTCATATACGCTTAAGAACTTATATGGTGAAGAGCTTCAGACGGGCAAAATTATAAATGACAGTGATCCAAGAATTAAATATGACAGATTTAGCTATCATAATGAACGTTCACTTCCGGATATAGGTAATGATATTCATTATTCGCAGAGTGCAGGCTCAAGCATAGAATTTCAGTTTGTCGGTACCGGTATTGATGTAATAGCCGAAGGAAGTAGTGACAGCAAGACTATGGAGGTCTTTATAGATGGTGAAAGCAAAGGAAAATTCAATGCGAAGTCTGATACTCCAAGAGGTCAGAAGGTATTATATTCAGTAGACGACCTTGATTACGGAAATCATACTATTAAGGTTGTGCAGAATGAGGATGGCGGTTACTTTGAGTTTGACGCATTCGCGGTAAGAGGACAATACTCGAATTTTATAAATGATGATAACCCAATGATTACTTACGGAGATGGTTGGGGCAGAAGTGAAAATCGTAATATGAGCAATTTCGATTATATGGGCGATGTTCATTACGCTACCGAAAATGGTTCAAGTCTAAATGTTGAATTTAGCGGTACCGGAATAGAGGTTGTACTTGAGAAAAATAGCGGAATTATTTCGGCAGCAATTGACGGCACGGACTATGATGAAATTAATGTAGGTGAAATACAGGATGCGTCCGGTGATAGAAGACTGACTGTTATGGAAATAAGCGGACTTGCAAATGGCTCACATACACTTAAGCTTACAAAAACCGGCGGCGATTGGTGTATTGTAGATGGATTTATAATTCTTAATGAGGGCGGCAGTACTTTCAATGAAGGGATATATGAATTGTCGAATCTCGATAATGGTAAGGTTCTTTCATTGAATAATACGGAAATAACCACAACAGATGAATGTGCGGGAGCAGATAATCAAAAGTGGATACTTGATTATGTTGATAACGCTAATTTCAGACTTATAAATGCACAGACAGGCATGGCAGTGTCGCTTGGTTCAGATAACAGAAGCCTTGTACAGGAGAAGATAGATGTAAATTCAAAAAAGCAGATTTGGCAGAGAGTCAAGAGTACAGCAGGAGCGAATGAATATTGGCTTATGAATTCAATGCTTGGAAAAGACGGAACCTTGTTTGCTCAAATCGACGGTGAATATGACGGTAACGGCGGCGGAGTTGCGATGTGGTATTACAGCACAAGCAATCATTTCTTCTGGAGTTTTGAGGATGCAGGAGAAAATACTGTTTTAATTAAGAATAAGCTTGGAACGTATATGAGCGTAGATCCGAGTAATATAAACGGAGATGGCGCGTCGATAAAAACATGGAGCAAGCTTGTCGGAAGAAATCAGAAGTGGGAAATTAAATATGTCGGTGATAATAAATATGTCATAAAACAGGCTGCCGGTGATAAGGCAATAGTAAGGAGCAATGGCAATATAATTCTTGGTTCTGCCGATACAGATGCAGCAAAATGGACAATTGAACAGAAAAAACAAAACGGAGTTCTTTACTGCATATTTACAAATGCTGAGGACAACAGCGAACTTGATATAGGAGGAACAAAGTGGGCGATAAGTCTTTCAGACAGTAACAGTTCGGCACCGTATGTATATGATATACATACAGAAGGCAAAATTGTAGACGGTGGAGAAGTTACTGTTTCATATAAATATGCAAACTGTGACGGTAGTATTGAGGATGGCAGTACATATAAAGTATATATGAATAGCAGTGAAAATGTTGTTGCAAGTGGAACAACGTCAGAATCGGAGGGCTTTAAGTTTGAAGTGCCGTCGGATTATGGCACAAACAGCGTTTTAACGATAGAGATTACGCCTTCTTCAAAATTAGGCAAAACAGGCGCATCTTTCAGCAAGAATATACATGCCATCAATGTTAACGGTACGAACATGAGCACTTCTGTTACGGCTCAAGAGGATTTTTCAGATGATGATATGGCTGCACTAATCAATTCTCGTGAAAAAGGATTTACACATTCGGGTAGTACATATGAAATATCTGTAGGTGAAAAATCAGGACATGATAATGCCATGAGTATTTTGGCGAAGGATTGGTGGAACAGCGCAAACGTAACGCTTGATTTGGGTAATGACGACAACGAATTTGAAGAACTTACGGGAAAAGCATATGTTGAATTTGACGCTATGTTCGACGCACCTAATTATTATGATTCGGGTAGCAAGATGTATGTTGCGCTAAATAACGGTTCAACACGTTTTGCAGCTATACGTCTGACGGGTGAAAACCTTGATGTGATTTCACTCAGTGACGGCGGATATAGAAAGTATTATAACATAGCGTCCGGCATGGACAATGTATACGGAAAGTGGTTTAACTTTAAATTTTACGTTGATACAGAAACTAATAAGTATGCGGTTAAGGTAAATAATAAATTTGTTACTTTGGACAACGGAGATATATGGTTTACCGCAACTGCAGACAGTACTTCGGATCCGGGAGCAGCTTCTACTGAAACCATAGGTAAGATTGTATCGCTTGAATTCGGACACGAATGGATGGGAGCAAATTCAACTTTGTGGATCGATAATATCAAAGCGGGAACATATTCTGAAATGTCGGGAGCATACTGGATTGTTGATGAATTTTCAGCGGCGGACGGCAAATTGGAATACGGTAAAACCAACAATATGAATCTTAGAGTTATTGAAAAACAGAAGCCTGAAAGCGGAAAAATTTATACGGCGCTTTACTGTGATGGTGTTCTTAAGTCGATAAAAGAAATAGACAGCGATGATATTCAGTTTGACGCAAGAGGCGTGTATGAAACTACGGTTACAATGGACGTACCGAAGGTAGGCGGAAATTATACTGCGAAGGTATTTGTATGGGACGACAGCATGAGACCGATAGGTGACGTATATGAAACAGAATATAATGTTGAAAGCCCATTTGCTTTGCCGAATGTATTTTCCGATAATATGATGCTTCAGGCAGATGAGGATATAACTGTCTGGGGTACAGGTGTTCCGAACGATACTGTAACCGTTACTCTTAAGGAAAAGGACGCAGAAACAGCATATGAAGCAAACTGCACAATTGCTGAGGACGGCACTTGGGAGGTTACACTTGATGCAAAGGAATGCGGCGGTGACTATACAATGACGGTTAAATGCGGCGAAGAAACAAGGAGATATACAAATATTATCTTTGGCGATGTTTATCTGCTTGCCGGTCAGTCAAATATGGAAGCATGGTTGAGTTGGATTGACAGCCAGAATTATGCAGGAGAAAAGGAAAGAGCCGAAAATTCTAATATCAGAACTATTGATTTGTTAAGCAAGGGCGGAAACGGTTCTTCGAATCCTAGCGATAATCTTCCGGAGATTGAAGGAAATGCATGGGCACCGATGACATTCTCAAATGCAAATACAACTTCTGCAATAGGATATTATTTTGCACAGGAACTTAATAAAGAAACAGGCAGACCGATAGGTTATATTCATGCTGCTGTAGGAGGTACAAGGATAGACAGATGGCTTGAAAATGATTATGTTGAAGGAATTTCTTCGCCGTGGTCATTATACAATAACCGTGTTTATCCTTTAAGAAAGTTTAAACTGTCAGGAGTTCTGTATTATCAGGGCGAGTCCGATGGACCTGAGGATGCAGACAGCTTGGATAGTAGCAAGGGAATGAGTGCAGATCAATACAGTACGATAATGGCGGCACTTATTGACAATTACAGAGAACTGTTTAATAACGAAAATCTTCCGTTCTATTATGCGCAACTTGCAAGATATTCAAATCAGAATTTTGAAAATATCCGTGCGGCTCAGGTATGGGCGTTGGATAAGGTAACAAATCCGAATTATGTTAGAATGGTATCAAATCTTGATGAAGTAGGTAATTTCGGTTCAGTGGGCAATACTTCGGGAAATGCCCGCCATGATATACATCCTTACGGAAAGGATGAGGTTGCAAGAAGATTTGCACTTCTTGCAAAGCACGATATTTATGGATATACGGACAGCTCGGTAACGGGACCACAGTATAAGTCGATGGAGACAGATGGCGACAAGCTTATTTTAACATTTGAAGCCGATGGAGATTTGGATATATTGGATAAAGATTGCTATGCAGACTATAAGACTGACGAGCTTATTGAAAGTGACAAGCTTGATGTAACGGTTCTTAACGGTTTTGAGATTGCGGGAGAAGATGGTATTTATTACAGTGCTAATGCAGAAATCAAAGGAAAGACTGTTATTTTGAGCTGTGATGAAGTTAAGACTCCGGTCAAGGCAAGATATGCATTTGGTGCTTATCCTGAGTCACCGAATCTCACAGATGGAAGCGGTTTGCCTTCATACACATTTGCTACAGAATATACATCAAAAAATTAATACAAAATAAATTTTTCGATACAGACAAAGCCGTATGGTTTTGTCTGTATCACTATCAGGAGGATATATATGCACAATATAAATATAGTAAAAGATATGCTTAAGGCAGGTGTTTATAATGAACAACTGCAGAATATATACAATTGTACGGATAGTGAAACCGAATTTTATGCAAAAAGGTACATAAGGGTTATAGATAACTTTGAATCTACGTTCGGTAAGAAGGAAAGTATAGCACTGTTTTCCGCACCGGGACGTACAGAAATCGGCGGTAATCATACCGACCATCAGCATGGATGTGTTATAGCGGGAAGTGTAAATCTTGATGTAATAGCGGCAGCCGCTCCAAACGGAACAAATGTTGTCCGGATTAAGTCCGAAGGTTATCCGATGGATATTATTAAACTTGATGAATTGGAAATCAAGGAGGATGAATTTGAAACGGCGGCGGCACTTATTCGCGGAATTATAAAAAAATTTGTTGATTTAGGTTACAGTGTTGGGGGCTTTGACGCATATACAGTTTCAAATGTATTAAAAGGTTCGGGATTGTCCTCGTCAGCAGCTTTTGAGGTACTTGTAGGTACGGTAATCAATGGTCTTTTTGCAAACGGTGAAGTGGATGCGACGGAAATAGCGAAATTCGGTAAATTTGCAGAGAATATATATTACAATAAACCGAGCGGACTAATGGACCAAATGGCGTCATCAGTAGGATCTATGGTGTTTATAGATTTTAAAAGTACAGAGAAACCTGTTGTAGAAAAATTGGAATTTGATTTAAAAAAACATGGTCATGCACTTTGTATTATTGATTCAGGAGCTGACCACGCAGATTTAACAGATGAATATGCGTCAATTCCTGCCGAGATGAAGGAAATAGCATCATACTTTGGGAAAAAGTATTTGCGTGAAATTGACAGAAATGAATTCTATGATAATATACATAATATACGTTTGAAAATAAATAATGACAGAGCGATTCTCAGAGCAATTCATTTTTTTGACGAAAACGACAGAGCGATTTCTGAGATGCAGGCAATTAAGAACGATGACTTTGAAGAATTTAAACGACTGGTAAGAGAATCGGGTTATTCGTCATATATGTATTTACAGAATATATTTTCAAATAATATGCCCAAAAAACAAGCGGTATCGCTGGTTTTGGCATTATGCAGCGAGATACTTGGGGATAGAGGAGCATATAGAGTGCATGGAGGAGGTTTTGCGGGTACGGTGCAGGCATTTGTTCCATTTGATATGCTTGATGATTTTAAACGACGCATAGAAGATGTTGTCGGAAAAGATTCGTGTCATATCTTATCCATACGCCCTGTAGGCGGTTGCGAATTGAAGTAAATGATATAAATAGGTTAAATAGGTTCAGAAATGAACCTATTTATTTTTTTGTATATATTATTCTATATTGGATTAAATTTTTCGATATAGACAATGGCAGATATAAAAGATAATATAATAACATAAAATCTCTCTCTTTCGGAAGAACAGCGGAATATCAATTTAGATATTTCGCTGATTATTCCATATTAAGGATAAGTGCTGAGGAGGCTATACTTATGAAGATAAATATAACTGAAAATATAAAAATATCAATGCGCGGATATACAATTATAAATGTAAACGCATATTGGGAGGAAAACGGCAGGAGATATGCTGTTAAGGCATGTGATGGATTAAAGATTGATTCCAATGATAAAGAGGTTATTTTAAGAGGAAGTTATGATGGACGAAATGTGGAATGGAAACTTTGTGATAAGGGAAATTATATAACCGCCGAGTTGACAATTCAATCAAAAAATGAAGTATATATTGATGCGTTATGTGCATTTCGAGGAGAGATAAAACCGGAAGAAGCAAATCAAAAATTTTTAAAGGTTCCTTTTGATAATGACGATTGGGTAAAATTCGAGTCGAAAGAATACAGTAAATCGGAAATGGGATATGGCGTAAGTGCAGTTTATAATCAAAACGGTGCACTGATTATCGGTGCATTGGAATACGATATTTGGAAAACCGGTATTATTCCCAATGAATGTATAGAAGTACGATCAGGAGTGACGGATAAACTTACAAGAGATACAATAAAGCATGGTACGGTACATGGAGAAATTGTCAAATCTCCTGTAATATATATCGGAGAGAGCAGAACATGGCAACAAGGAATGATGGGCTTTGCTGATATTTATAATGAATACAACACAAGACTTTTGTGGCACGGACCGATACCGTTTGGCTGGAACAGCTGGTATGCATATATGAAAGAAATAGATATGGATAAATATATGGAAGCATCAAAATTTGTAAGCAAAACGAATTTTTATGACAAAAATGTGTCCTATATCAATTTTGATGCATTTTGGAACGTAGGTCTTACCTCTGAAGAACTTTTAAAAGCGGCTGAATTTGTTAAAGAAAGAGGTCAGATACCCGGAGCGTACATAGCACCGTTTGCGGGGTGGATAAAAGAAGATTGTATTGATGATTATGTCACTTATGATACGGGTGAAAGGGTACGAGTTGACGGCTTTGAGGATATAAGATACAGTGATATTATATTAAAGGATTATAATGGTCGTATTTTGCCGCCGCTCGATGGAGGTTATCCGCTTGATGTAACACATCCTGTAGTTATAGAACGGCTGAGATATGTGATAAAATATCTCGGAGGTTTGGGGTATAGATATATAAAAGCCGATTTTCTCGGTCATGCCGCAGTTGAGGGGAAACATTATATAAAAGAAATTCAGACGGGTATGGCAGCGTATAACTATGCTATGCAAAAGTTGAAGGAATATTGCATTGAAGAAGGGATGTTTATAAGTCTGTCAATCGCCCCGCTCTTTCCGGGTGGATACGGACATTCACGCAGAATTTGCTGCGATGTGTTTCAGCAGTTTAAGGATACGGAATATTTGCTTAATGCAGTAACATATGGTTTTTGGCAGAATAAAAAAGTATATGAATTTACCGATCCGGATCATATCTGTTTTAACGGGAACTATGCGGAGGCAAAGTCAAGGCTGGTTTCTGCATTGGTGGGAGGAACATTAATGCTTATGTCAAATGATGTAGAAAATGAAGATATAAATAAACGCATTTTAGACTTGACGTCAAATAATGAACTTCTTGATATTGCAAGAGAGCATATAACCTTTGTTCCAATCGATGAAAGTATAGACAGAGATTTTGCATCTGTATTTATTTCGGAAAATAAAAAGTATATGATCATATTTAATATGACAGATACGGATAGAAAAATTTGTACATCAGCAAAGGGAATAAAGCCAAAAATTGGAGAGGATTTGTTTACAAAAGTAAAGATAGATTTATCTGCCACGGATTGCTATGAATTAAGGGCAAGAGATTGCACGGTTCTTCGTATTGTGGAATAAATTTTTCTATATACAGAGCTAATTATTCATAGTTGTTTTAAAGGTATCAAGTATGATATAATTTATTACAAAGAAAAATAACATTATCTAAGAGGGGATGAAAAGAATGAAACGACGTATTATATCAATCTGCTGTATATTATCGGCATTTATACTGTTTACTGCGATGAATGTATTTGCGGAAGAAAATAGCCAATCTGAAATTTTATATAGTAATAGACTGAAAGCAATGGAGGTTATACCTGATGATTTCGACATGGATAAAGAAATCACAAGGGGAGAAATATCCGAGATTGTATGCAGGATATATAATTTGGATTATACTTCGGGAGGAAGCAGGATATTCAGTGATGTGGACGAGGATAATCCGTATTATCAAGCAATAGACATGGTATATACACATGGTATAATAAGCGGTTTCGGTGACGGAAGTTTCAGACCGAATGAAACAATAACAAATGAACAGATGATAAAAATACTTATCAGTATGACCGGTTATGATGATATTGCTTCACAATACGGTGGATATCCGTCAGGTTATATGAAGATAGCAGGAGAAAACGACGTACTCGCACCGGATACAGCCGGAACAGATATTGTAACAGGAAGAAAATTGGCTTATTCGGTGTATAAAGCGATGGAAATGCCTGTTGTGTATATTGATTCTTATGAATACGGTTATATGCAGTATGATATAGACAGTAATAAAACCCTAAAGGAAAATCTTATGGCGAGCAAAGATTTATCATACAGTCAGGGAATAGTGAATTTTGACGGGATAACTCATATAAACAAGGCAGGTGTTCCGGACAAGGGTTATGCTGAAATCAACGGTGACAGATTTTTAAGCGATATTAATATGAGATCTCTTTTGGGAATGTGTGTTGAGTATTGGCTTAAAGATAATGATACAATAATATATGCATATGAGTATAAAAATAAAAACAATATACGAACATTTTCAAGCAAGGACATTGATTCGGCAGATTTTAGCAAATACACAGTTAGTGATTCAAATAACAAAAAAACTACGATAAAGCTTGAAAAAAGCATAAATGTTATATATAACGGTCAAGGAATGGAAAGCTTTACAGAGGAGGATTTAATCCCTCAGAACGGCGATGTGACGTTTATTGATAATGATAACGATAATCTTTATGAAATAGTTATCATTAATGATAAAAGATATTATGTAGTTGACAGTGTAGGAAATTCAGGCTTGTCTGTAAAATATAAGCGATATGGAGTGCAGACTGAATCCGGATATTACATAAAAGAAGATGAATTGGATACAAATGTTTATTATATTGTATACGATGAAAAAGGAAATGAAATTTCACCGTCCCTAATATCTGCCGATGATGTTGTTTCTGTAGCAAAAAGCAAGAATGGCAATGTTATAAGCGTTACACTTACAAGAAAGAAGATAGACGGTAAGATAGATTCACTTACATTGAAAAAGATAAAGATAAACGGTACTGAATATGATATTGCAATTGCTGCTGACGGTGAATATACAGATTTGGGAGTAAAGGTTGGTAAATCAACGGAAGCATATCTGAATGAAAATGGTGAGGTTGTATATTGCAGTGATGGTATAAGCAGTGACACAGTATATGCGTATATAATAAACACATGGATTGATGAAAACGGAGAAACATTGTATGCAAAGTTGGTTACGGCGGGCAATATGGGAACACTTACAAACAGAAAATATTGGTGGGTAAGCGATAAGCTTGTTCAAAATGACAATGTGTACGAATATAAGATAGCTGATAAGGCAAAGGTAGACGGATATAAGATAACATCAAGCTTGGCAGAAAGTATCAAAAATAAAGTATGTGAAATAAAAGTTCAACACAGTGAAACAGCCGGAACGGAAATTACTAAAATAGACAAACTTGTGCCGAATTTTCAATATACAAAAGGAAAATATAATCATAACACAAGCGCTATGATACAGTCGGATTTAAGTTTGATGAATTATGATAACCCTGCGGTATTGCTAAGCGGTAATATAAAAACATTGGTTGTTCCGGTGGATACGGCAGAGAAATACGATGATGATTGTTACATGGCAAAATATCGTATAGAAAATGATGTATCAACACATAATGTTGAATTTTACGGTATACCGAAAGATTCACAGACACCTAAACTGCTTGTAATGAAAACCGTTTTATCAGAAGTCGGAACAGCGGGTGGCGATAATGAAACTTGTATATTGACAGAAGGAGTATCTAAAGGCGTTAATGAAGATGATGAAGAATGTTATTTTGCACAAGCTTATGATAAAAACGGAAATGAAATAACGCTTACAATACGCAATGATTTCAGATTTGCAGACAGTTCGGTAAAGAATGCTATTATGGACTTATGTGCCGGCGATGTAATGGAAATTGGACGTGACGGACAAAACAGAGTTCTTGAAATTAAAGTTATGGCTTCTGCTTCAAGACCGATAGACGGTACACAGATGGGCATTATTGAAAAACTTCAACAGAATGTTATATGGAATAAGAGTAACGGCGATGATTTCTATAATGTATTTTTCTATATGAATGATGATGACGAACGTGTGGAGGCAGGTATAAAAGCGGAATATCCGATATTCCGTTATACACAAGGCAGAAACGGCTATGTCGATAAAATCAGTGCGGCAGACATTCTTACAGATGAAAATGGTGTCAATGCAGATACAGTTATAATAGCCGGTGACATAGCGGTTATATTGCCGCTTGATTGATAATAAGGAAGGGGTGTATTATATGAAACGGTTTATAGCTAAAATTCTGTCCGCAATAATGTTGATATCATTGATACCTACTGTTGCATTTGCGGAAAATAGCGAAAATATATTGTATGAGGAACATTTTGAAAGCGAAACAATTAAGGATGAAATAGAAAATAAACAATACGGCTGGAGTTGGGATGCGGCAGGCAATGCATCCGACAAAGCTGCATTTCAGGTAGAGGAGAATGACTACAGCTATCCGAACGGTGGAAATTTTTTGAGATTTGCGTCTACAGATTGGTATAAGAGTATGTGGACAGTACTTGACTTGCAGGAAAACGGAATATATAAACTGGTTCAAAACGGCGAGAGCCAGAGTGATGCTAAAGCAGCTGTAAGCGAGTATCTTTCAAATAATATATCTGTAAGCTTTAAGGCAAAGTTTGAGGCGGACGGAAAGGATAATGCAAAGCATGAAGCATATATACGCATAAAAAATGCTGAAAATGAAGCAATTGCAGAACTGAGTACATACTGTGAAAATAAAAGTGATACAGGTTCGCTTGTACTGAAGGCTTTGAACAACGAAAAAACGGAAATTGAGGAATATAAAATTGCAGATATAAGCTGGCAAAAAGAAAATACCGATTGGCATGACTTCAAAATAGATTTTAATATAACAAATAATACTTATAGGCTTACTGTAGACGGAGAGGTATTCAAGGATACTCCATACGGCAGTTGGATTCCGTCTGCGGCAATACCTTCGGATAATACAACAGAATCTTCACCGTGTGAAATCGGTATGATAAAAAGTTTGGAGATGGGACATTCATGGTCAGGATGGTGGCAATGTATCGGAGTTGATGATATTGTGCTGACAGAAGGTGATTGGACATCTGAGGGGCCGAATGAAACTCCGACAGTAATTGTCACACCATCACCTGAACCGGATTCGGATGTGGATTATATAGAGGATTTTGAGGGTGCAAATACAGAACAAAACATCAAAGAGCAAAATGACGGTTGGAGCTATGACGGAACAAGCGATTCTGCAAGCCATATAAATCTTTGGGTTGGCAACAATCTTTCTGACAGTAATTCTTTGAGATTTGCTTCGGATACATGGTATAAAACCATGTGGCTGATTATGAATGTCAAGGAGAATTTCATAAAGAAAAAGACCGAATCGGGCATTGATACAGAAACTGCCACGAAAGATGTGACAGAATATTTAAACGGTGACTTTAAGCTGTCTTTTGACGCTAAATTTGAACAACAAGGTACAGACGGTACTCATGAGCAGTATATTCGGATAAAAGGCTCGGATAATCATGCCATAGCCGAATTGCACCTCATGGATGATAAGCTTGGTATTATAGCTTTAAATAAGGATAAAACAGCAAATGAATTTTATGAAATAAAAACAATAGATTGGAGTAAAGGCAACAAAGAGTGGCATAACTTTGCAATATATTTTAATCATGAAAAAGATGCGTATATGGTAGAAGTAGACGGAGAAATATTCAAAGGTACTTCTTACGGAAAGTGGATACCGGGTGGTAGTGAAAGCGGAATAGGCGCATCCTCGCATGCATCGCTTGGAACTATTGAAAGCATTGAATTCGGTCATTTTTGGTCGGCATATTGGCAGAATATGTGTATAGATAATATTGCGTTATCGCAGTATGAACCGACAGAGGATGAATATGAAATAGGAAGTATTACAATAAAAAATGAGCACGGAGGAACAGTCCTGACAAAGGGCAACAGTTACAGTGCAGAGGTAAATGCGATAGGCGGCGAAACTGCGGACACACAGCTTTCATGGGAGTATTCAACAGACAATGGAGTTTCATGGAAAGCACTTGAGAGCAGTACGGTACCGAATGACGCGACTCATATAAAAGTCAGTGTTATATGCACAAGCACAGACGGAAAAACTGCAACCGGTGAAGCCCAAACCGAGATTGCCGAAACGGGAGAAGTAGATTATGTGGAAATTGTCGGAGAAAATTTTGAAGAATCTGATAAGGAAACGGAAATCCTCAATCAAAAAAATGGCTGGAGTTTAAGTGGACAGTCATACCAGGCAAAGGTTGGCACAGGTTTTGGAGGAACAAGAAATTCGCTGAGATTTGCGTCGACAGCAAGCAATGCAACAAATAATCTGCGTTTGGATCTGGTTAAAAGAGGAGCTACGTTTGAAACAAACGATAAACTGTATTTAAAATTCGATTATTCATTCGGTTTGGGTAGCGATGAAGATACGGTAAATTCGGCTTCACTTGCATATATACGAATAAAAGATACAAATAACAAGGCATTTACAACGATAAGTTTGCTTGGCGATAAAATGTATATGTCATATTATGATGAAGCAGAGGGAAAAAATAAGCAGGCTGTTATTGCACAAGGACAGGATGTAACTCTTGACATATGGCGCACAATGGAATTATATCTTGATACCGAAAAAAATAAATACTGTATGCTTATAGACGGCAAAGCGATAAGAGTTGACGGAACAGGTTGGTTTATACCGTCGGATACTATTGTTACAGGTATCGGAAAACCCAATGAGGTAAAGGGTATAGGAGCAATTGAAATAGGTCAAGAGAATTCTGCTTGGTGGGAAAACACTTGTATAGATAATATTTCTCTACAAAGATATTATCTTCCGGCTGACAGCACTCTGACCGTGAGTGGTATAAATCCGGTGAATGGATATGACGCAGCCAAGAAGATTGTTACAGGAGGAAGTGTTACAGCCGTTCCACAGACAGAAGAATCAACTATTTTGTCAGACGAAATATATATTTGGGAATATTATAACGGCAGTGATTGGGTTGAAATGACAAATAATATTGTGCCCGAAAATGCCGAAAAAGTACGAGCAACCGGCAAATTTACTGATGTATACGGTCAGACCGCACAGGCTTTTGGTGAAGCGGAGGTTTCAAAGAACAGTGCACCTGCTATATCGAATTTGAAGGTTACCGGCAGTGTGGAAAGCGGTCAGGTTTTAAAAGCGGAATATACATATACCGATGCGGACGGCGACGAAGACGATAGTATCTATATATGGCTTCAAAGTAGAACACTTGACGGAACTTATAAAGAAATAAGCAGAGAAAAGGAGTATACTGTTAAGGATAAGGATGCAGGCAGCTATATAAAACTACAAATAATTCCGAGAGATAATTACGGTGTATGTGGCAACACAGTGGAATATTCGATTGAGGAAGGTGAAGATACATTATTCAACAGAGTATGGAAAAAAATCAATATTCCAAGCGAGCCTTCGGGAAGCTCTGTTTATCTTCCGGAAAGTGATGAGGAAAACGGAGTAACTTTGAAATGGGTATCTTCGGATAACTCGATAGTGAGCAACAGCGGTGTTATAAACAGACCGTTATACGGATATAAAACAGTTACGCTTACATGTACCGCTACAGATAAGGACGGAAATACGAGCAAAAAAACGTATACCGTAACAATTAAAGGAAGCAGCGGCAGTTCATCAGGCTCAGGCGGAGGCGGAGAAGGAAGTTCGTCGGGAGGAAGCAGTGGCAGCAATGTAAATATAAAGCATGTGGCAGCGGCTCCTGTGACAAGCTGGACTGATGATGAAAGCGATAATAACGGTACAGGTGAAATCATAAATCCTGTAAAGCGATATTTTAATGATATTGACGGCGGTGAATGGTATGCTTCAAATATTTTTGAACTAAAGAAAAGAGGAATAATAGACGGAGATGATGACGGTAATTTCCGCCCGGGCAGTATGATTACAAGAGCTGAGTTTGTGAAACTTATAGTAGAACTTTTGAAAATCAAGGACAATGAAGTGGAATGCAACTTTACAGATGTTGATAAAGATGCTTGGTATTATCCTTATGTTGCATCAGCACTCAAATTCAATATAGTGAATGGTATGGGTGATGGCAGCTTCGGTACGAATTTGAATATAAAACGTCAGGATATGGCTGTTATGGCGGCAGCTGCAATAGAATTATCAAAAGAACTTGACGGTAACGGAGATTTATCGGAATTTATTGATAGTACGGCTATATCAGATTATGCAGTCGAAGGAGTAAAGAAATTGACAAATGCCGGAATCATGCAGGGATCGGACAATATGTTCAGACCTGCTGATAATGCGACAAGAGCTGAAGCGGCAAGTGTAATTTATATGATAGCTGAATATTTGAAATGATAAAACGGAAAAGGATGTCGGTTAAAATAACCGGCATCCTTTTATTATTATGATTATTAGGGAACAGAAATATCCGAGCCTGTCGGCAGAAATGATTTTCAATAGTTTTCTACGGCAAAATCGCTTTGTGGGCATCGGATGTCTTTCCGATACACCATAAAACTCCACAAAATTAAAGTAGACAAAACCACAATGGTTTTGCCTACAGTATGAAATCCGACAGCATAGTGTCGGATTTTTTTAGGTCAGTGATTCATTTTTCTGTACTGTACAGGGGTAACTCCGTAGTGAGCCTTAAATTGTCTTGAAAAATATGCACTGTCAAAGTATCCTAACTCGTTGGCTATGTCTGTTATTGAACGATTTGGGAACTTAATCAAAGCCTCTGAAGCATAAGTGAATTTTTGTTCAATCATATATTTTGAAAAAGATTCATCAGTATTTTCTTTGAAAAACTTGCTGAGGTACCCTGCGCTTATATTAAATTGCTGAGCAACTGAAGCAAGTGAAATATCTTCGGTTATATGTTCTCGAATATATTCCTTTATATCTGTAATTAGACTATAGCGTCTATCCTCCGATTGTATAGACATTTTGTCTGAAAGTTCTTTGAAAATCCTGTCTGAAAGTTCAAATAAATATACAGTAGAGCCATCAAAAAAATTATTGTCCACAATTTTTTTGAAAGCGGCATCTTCGGATATTGATATATCGAATTTCTTGGCAGTACGACACAATATAGAAAGAATGCTGACTACTACCGATTGCGCATAGCTGAATGAATGGTTGTCACGTTTTACGCTTGTAAGCATCAGATTACATTCATCACAGAACTGAGTTTGGTTATTATTCATAAGAGCATTTTCAATACGTTCTATCTGCTTTGAATCAATCAGTGAATTATCCATTTCAACTTCAATTAATTCGCTTGCCCGGAATGTGTTATCAAAACCATAGATGTACGAATATTTTATAAGGTCGACAGATTGCTCGTGCAGTTTGCCGATTTGTGAAATATTGTCCGTTTCTCCGCAGAAATATATATTGATAAGAGATTTTTCGATGATAAGACGGTGAATGGTTCTAATTATCATGTCATAATCAATTCTATCATCATTAATAACTATATCTATCGTTCTGGAGGATGATAAAGATACAATACAGTTGAATGTTTCATACAAGACATCCATAACGTCATAAAGAATGAAATTACTTTGTTCGTATGAAAACGTTTTAAGAATTTCTTCATTAAATTCTATCGTTATAAGAGAATATATCTTATGTGAAAATTCGATTCCAAAATGCGAAAGTATGGAAAGTATATTTTCGGGTGTGTCGTTTGTTAAACCGTTTATAATTTTCGTCGTGGTCTGATGAAGATGAAGTTCAGCATACTTTTTATCAAGCGAATCCAATTCAATTCTTTTCTGACTGAAATCATCAATGAGATTATTAAGAAATTCTATCTCATTATCGGAATGAGATTCATTCGCAAGACTGACTTTTGCTTTATCAACAACATCATTAAACGGTTTATATATTTTTCTTGAAAGTAGTTTCATAAGAAAATATAGCAACAGCAGTATAATAAATGCGGTAAATGATATACATAATATAACAAATAAAATCTGTTCATACCACTCCTTGGTGGAAATAATATAGACATATTTCCAATCTTTTATTTTTGATTGCAGCCATATGTATTTGGCGGTTGTATTCTGAAATTTCATTCTTGATGAACCGCTTGGAGTGCTTATAATTTTATTATAAGAAGTGGGATTTAACTTCTCTATTGAGTTTATTTCAGGAAACTTTTCACTATGTATTAGAGTTTTTGAACTATTGTCAAGAATTGCAAAGCACTGAACGCCGGTCATATCAACGTCCTTAATAAAATTCATTATATTTTCTATATCAACAGCCATAATAACACAGTTTACATTTCGTTTGCCGAAAGAAGATGTTTCATTACTGGAAACGTAGTGGACATATATAATGGATTTTTTCTGATTTTCAAGCATAATATTGTCATCCTGAGGCACATAGAAATCAGAATTTATACTATCTAAATAAGAAAAAAATCTGTTTTGGATAGAAAGATTATTTCTTATATCTGAAACACTGTAAACGATTCCGTCATATGAAGATACAATGGAATCGAACTGTCCGTTATAGAGAATTACATTGTCGATAAAAGGATTTTGTTTCTTAATATCGGAAATCTCCTGTTGCATAGTTTTCATTTCGTCGAATGACATATCGTTCATATTTGAAAAGAATTTCTTTATGCGAGCATTTTCGGAATTTGTATTAAAATATGTATCGCACAGATAATCTATCTTTTCAAACAAATATTTATCTGTAGCTGTCGCCATCTGTTCCAATGCCCATGTATTTGAACGTGTAATAATATTGTCGGAATGGTGTGAAAAAACAATCATTAATACAGTTGAAAAAATAACAAGCATCAAAATAAATAAGGACATAAAAAGAAAAGTCGATTTGATAGCTAAATTGTTTGTGTTTTTGTTGCTCAGTTTTTTCAATGTAGTTTTTAACATAGACAACTATTCCTCCGTTGATTTTGTTTTCTTCATTTTATATATTGATTTTAACATAAAATAAGCCTATATTCAATAATCTTTTTGTTGAATATTAAAATTTTCTATATGAGATAAAATTTTTACACGTTGAAAAATTGGTGGAGATACAGTATTATAGAATTAAGAAAAATAAAGAGAAAGGGGTGCAGACTTTGAAAAAGTTAACAGCATTTTTTACGGCATGCATTATAACAATTTTAGTATCAGCTTCTGTAATTCCAGTACAGGGAAGTGCGGCGGTGAACGGATATCAATGCAGTACAGAAGCTTCATATGGAATGATTACAGATGGCGAAAACTTTAAGGTTACTTCGCTTGAAGACGGAGCGGGAATGATTGTTAATGCACCGGTATCGGGAAGCTATAAGATAAACTTTCGCGGAAAAGGTGACGGACTGACGATAGATGCCGGAGATAATATATATGAAATGACTCTCAACGGAGAAAATCAAATTTCAGATATTTATTTGGATAAAGGCAGGCATGAAGTACAGTTGTCTGGAAAAGGAAAGCTTGATTTTCTGAAGGTGGAAATAGAGCAGACAGTATATGAAGCAGAGGGTGGCAGACTTGGCGGATACGCTGTGAGAAACAGTAGTAGCGGTGCTTCGGGTGGAGCGGTTGTATCCAATATAGGTGCTCCGAAAACAGATTTTGGAAATATATTGCTTGACGTATACGCACCGTATGACGGTGTATATGGAATTATAGTGGATTATACATCATCAGGTAACATACCGTTTTATATTAAATCCGGTGACAGTAGCGTTGAGGTTACCTCGGCAAAGGATATGCAGTTTTCAAAAGAGGGACGAAAATATGTTGAACTTCCCCTAAATGCCGGTTCAAATGACGTAAAGATATACGGCGAAGCAGGAAATATGGGCTCGGTGGATTGCATTACAGTATTTGCTCCCGAGGAAGTTATGGATAACTGTTATGAAGAAACGGAAGCTAAACTTTTTGGAAGTGCAGAGATAAGAAATAATCTTTATACTGCGAAAAATAGCAGCGGAATAACAGGAATAGGTCCTGACGGCAGTGCGGAATTTAATGTAAATACAGATTCGGGTGCATATGAAATGACAATATGGTATTCATCTCCTGAATATCGCGGAATGGAAATATATATTGACGGAAAATATCATGACAGATTATATTGTCCGATTACCGCAGAGGATTACAATACTGAAACAATAAGCACAAAAATCAATTTGTCAGCAGGCAAACATAAAATCCAATTTACAAATTCTTATTCCGATGCACCGGATATTGATAAAATACAATTGACAAAATCATCGGAAAGCAAAACAAGGTATAAGTCGTTGGGAACGAGAAATTTTGACAACGGAACAGTATCTATTAGATATAATATGGAGACTGGAACAGGTGATTTTTACTGCGGCGATACACTTAGAGTAAAGGGTATAGAGGCTGTGGCTAAGCTTGAAGGCGACGATACAAATACTGCTGTTAAATCCTCCGATTACTCTTATAGAACGGTATCGAAGGAAGACGTTGAAGACGGATACGGAAAGGGAACTCTTTATACGGTAACTTCATATGAACCCGGACTTCCGATAATGCGTCAGAGATATTGGTTGTATAACGGATTTGAATACATTATTACCAATATGGAAATTGAATCTGATAAAAGTATTTCTTCTAATTTTCTTGCTCCGATTACTGCTATGGGTAGCGGGATTGTAAATATTGGAGAGATTGACGATGGAAGAACACTTTTTGTTCCGTATGATAATGACGGATGGGTAAGATACCGTGGAGATGAGATTAACGGTAGACATATCAGCTATTGGGCTACCTCGTTATATGATAACACTTCAAGAGCGTCGATAGTTACAGGATCAATTGATCATGACACATTTAAGACGGGAACAAGCGAGTATTCACGCGAAAACAGTATAAACTTCTTTGGCGGATTTGGAGGAATATGGTCCGCAAAGGATACTTATGATTATGTCCCGCATGGAAGTATAGACGGAAACATACTGACATCACCGAGATTTTTTCTTGGATATTTCGACGATTGGCGCGATGGCATGGAGGCTTATGGAGATGCAAATACAAGAAATATCCCAATGCTGGAATGGAAAGATGGCGTACCATTCGGTTATAACAGTTGGTATGGTCAGGGATCAAAAGTAAATTATAAGGAGTCCATTGATGTATCCAACTTTATAAAAGAACTTGGAGATAATGATTTTAAGGGCGATAATGATGTGGCATATATTAACCTTGACTCATATTGGGATTCTTTTTCAGATGATCAACTTAAGCAATTTGTTGAGCATTGTCATGCTAATGGTCAGAGAGCAGGTATATATTGGTCTCACTTTGTATTCTGGTCTACTGAAGCTTGGTGGAATATGGGAGTGCCAGGGTATGATTATACATACCGAGATGCCGTGCTTGAGGAACCGAACGGTGGAGTTGCGGCAATTCAGAAGGATTCCAGCTCACTGCCTATGGATCCGACAAGCGATGCTATGAAAGCAAGACTTGATTATATAATGAATAAGTTTATAGACTGTGGCTTTGAGTTTTTGAAAATAGATTTTCTCAACTATGCCGCTTTGGAGGGAAATCATCGTGACCCTGCTGTAAAAACAGGTATGCAGGCATATAATCAGGCGCTAAAAATGTTTACTGACTATGTTGATACAGATAAGTTTTTTCTAAGCTATTCGATAGCACCACTGTTTCCATATCAGTATGCACATGCAAGAAGAATATCGTGTGATACTGCAGATGATATAGGCGAAACGTCATATATGCTAAATTCTCTAAATTATGGTTGGTGGGAGGACAATACTTTGTATCAGTTTACCGATCCGGATCATATTAGTTTTGCTGCTTCGGCAACAGAAGCGAGGACAAGATATAATTCAGCAGTTATATGCGGAACTATGATGCTTTTAAGCGACTCATATAAAAATAAGGGAATGCGGGAGCTTACAAAAGAACTGACATCAAATGAGGATATTAATGCTCTTGCGAGAAAAGGAAAAGCATTTAGACCTGTTGAAGGTAATACAGGACAGTGGACAAACGATCTGTTCACGCTGGATGATGAAGATGGCTTTTATCTGGCGGTATTCAACTATGAGCGCACAATGAACAAAAAATACAATATAGATTTGGAACGCATAGGTTTGGAAAAAGATACTGAATATTCTGTGACCGATATGTGGAGCGGAAAAAACATGCAGGTCAAAGACATAATGAGTATTGAACTTCATCCTGAGGAATCAAGTATATATAAAATAAAAAGGGGGAATAACCGGTGAAATCAGCAACGCAAAAAAATTTGAATGCTATGCCGACTGCAAAAAAAATGAATCTTAAGACGAGATTGTATCGGCAGCGTTATTTATACATAATGCTTATTCCTGCGATAATATGGGTAATTCTGATGTGCTATCTTCCTATGTTCGGATTGTATATGGCATTTACAAATTATGTTCCGGACGGAACGCCGTTTTTTCAGTCATTTTTCGGAAGTGAATTTGTAGGACTGCAATGGATAAAATATTTTATATTTGATAGCGGTGACTTTTACAAGGTAATGAGAAATACACTTGCAACAAGTCTTTTGACAATTATATTCTCAATTCCGGCACCGATAATAATAGCACTTGCTCTTAATGAAATAAGAATGAGAAGATTTAAACGAGTGGTACAGACAGTATCATATTTGCCGTACTTTATTTCGTGGGTTGTTGTTGCAAATATATTTATAACGCTTTTGTCACAAGACGGTGTTATAAATGCAATTTGTTTAAAATTACATCTTATAGATGAGCCTATACAATATTTCCAAAACGGAAAGTATTTCTGGTGGATTATAGCGATTGCTAATACATGGAAAGGTATGGGTTATAACTCAATAATATATCTGTCTGCAATATCGGGAATAGACGCTGCAATATATGAAGCGGCAGAGGTTGATGGTGCAGGCAGACTTCAAAAAATATGGTATATAACGCTTCCGTGTTTGAAAGACACGATAGTTATTATGCTTATACTTGCCGTAGGAGGCATACTGAACGCGGGCTTTGAACAGCAACTACTTATGCAGAATAATCAAATTATGGATTATGCACTTGTTATAGATTTGTATTCTTATAAGTTTGGTATTCAGCAGTCTATGTATTCATACGGTGCGGCTGTGGGATTGTTTAAATCGGTAATATCATTTGTGCTGTTGGTTATTGTAAATAATATATCGCGTAAATTTGACAGTGCACACATAATGTAAAGGAGGTGCTGAAATGAAGAAATATGGAATTAAAAGGACTAAAAGTGATATTGCAATGGATACCATATGCGTAATATTTTTAACAATCTTATTCATTATAACATTTTATCCGTTTTGGTATGTATTTATAGCATCTATAAACGATCCTATGGATACAATGAAAGGCGGACTGTCGCTATTGCCTCGAGTATTGAATTTCAGTGCATACGGTGTTATTATGAAAGATAAGGAGTTTTTAAACTCTATGGCTGTAAGCGTGTTAAGAGTAATAATAGGAACACCTCTTTCGGTATTGTTTACTTCAATGCTTGCATATGTGCTTACAAAAAAAGAACTTGTGGCATATAAGTTTTGGAGAAAAATATTTGTCTTTACAATGTATTTTGGAGGCGGAATAATTCCGACATATATGGTATATAAAAGCTTGGGACTTATAGATAATTTTGCGGTATATATAGTTCCTTCAATTATAAGTGTATATTACATGATACTTATTAACAGCTATATGTCACAGCTCCCAAAAGAGTTGGAAGAATCGGCAACTATTGACGGGGCAAATGATATAGTAATATTTTTCAGGATTATTATGCCGGTGTCGGTGCCGATAATAGCGACAATCGCATTGTTTGTAGCGATAAATCACTGGAATTCATTCTTTGATTCATATTTATACACAAGTAAGCAAAACTTGAAAACGCTACAGGCAGTAATGATGAACATACTTAATCAATATCAGACAGCAAGTCTGACCGATACAGCGGGAGCGGCTGCCAATGCTGCAAGACGTCAGGCAACATCTTCAGACAGTATAAGAATGACGGCTACAATAGTATCTACAATACCGATAATTATGGTATATCCGTTTGTACAAAAATATTTTGTTTCCGGAATTATGATGGGAGCAGTAAAAGGATAATTATAAAAAGAAAGGAATGACAAAAATGAAAACAAAGAAAATAATTGCAATAGCATCTGCTGTAATTTTGGCAGTTTCCTCTCTTGCAGGATGCGGGGGTAATAATAAAAAGGTTGAGGAGGGAAATATTACTCTTACGGCTTACGATAAAAATGTAACTACATCATTCGGAAACGATGACGTTTCGAGTGAAATTATCAAAAAAACCGGTGTTACTCTTGATTATAATCAGGCATCGGGAGATGCAAAAGAAAAATTAAATCTTATGCTTGCATCAAATGACTATCCGGATTTGATATTAATTGATAGAAGTTCCGGTATGATTGATAAGTTCATATCCGCAAAAGCACTAATTCCGCTTGAAGATCTTATTGAGGAATATGCACCTAATATAAAGGAGCAGTACGGGGAATATCTTAATCGCTCAAAGAGTGAAGACGGTCATATTTATGGACTTCCAAACTGGTACGGCATAGACGAAGAGCCTGTTCTTGCATTTATGATCAGAAAGGATTATTTGAGTGAAGTTGCTCCCGAGGAGGTTGTAAACGGGGACAGACCTATAACACAGTCTGAATTTATTGAATACCTTAAGGCATTTAAGAAAAAGCATCCTGATATTGACGGAAAAACAAGTATTCCGCTTACAATGTGGTCGGAAAATTGGGGAAGTGCTATTGGAAGCTTTAAGGGTATGTTTGGTATGAAAACATATGCGGAAAAAGATGGAGCATTGCAGCTTGATTTTAAAGATGAAAATTACAAACCTATGATGAAGTACATAAACCAAATAAAACGCGAAGGACTACTGGATGTGGAATGGGCGACCAACAAGGAACAACTTTGGAAGCAAAAGCTTACATCAGGTGTGGTATTTGCTACGCCTGAGGCATATTGGAATACCGGTGAGGCAAGCACAATTTTGAGCGAAAGCAATGAAGATGCAGTATATTTGCCTTATAAGGTTGTTGCAGATGGAGTAGATCCGTCAAAGACAACGTATAGTTCAAGAAATCCTATGGGTTGGGATATTGTAGGTATTACTTCAACAAATCCTTATCCTGAAAGAACAATTGAATTTCTTGATTTTATTGCAAGTGATGAAGGTCAGAAACTGATAATGAGCGGTATTGATGGAGTTAATTATACTGTTAAGGATGGAGTAAGAACAATTGATGAGGCTACACTTGATGAAATGAATACAGACATATCGGCATATTCCAAAAAGACAGGTGTGAGATATTGGACAATTTGTGTTAAGAATGGCGATGCTAAGGACGGTTTGCCGTATTATCTATACAATGCTTATAATTCTGATGAAACGACTGCTTTTGCAAAAAAGACGATGGGTGATACTGTTTGGGATTGCTCACCTTACGAGGATTTGACTCCGGTCGGCGGAACTGTTGAGGCACTAAATTATAAAAAGCTTAGTGATTTGTCACTTGAATACAGCACAAAACTTATCAATGCTTCAAGTGAAGAAGAATTTAATACCGTATGGGATAGCTTTATGTCTGAGGCGGAGAGCCTTGATGAGGCTAATGTTGAGAAGATTATAACTGAAAATTATCAGAAAAAGCTAAAACTATGGGGAATGAAATAAGAAGATAAATGTTACTTAACGCCTTATCTGCCATAGATAAGGCGTTAATTTTTTCAAACAGTTTTTAAGTAGAAAGGTTACGGTGATTATTATGCCAATTGAATTTAATAATAATATATTTCATATTTATAACGATAGCATAAGCTATTGTATTGAATTATCAAAGTACAAAGACTTGCTTCATATATATTATGGAAAACGAATAGACAGTAATAATATATATATTCTTAAGCGTGACAGAGCGTCATTTTCAGCTTATGAGGGCAAGGATTATAAATATTCTCTTGATGTATTGCCGCAGGAATATCCAATGTTCGGAGCACAGGACATGCGTTCTCCGGCACTGGAATTTGAATATGAAGACGGAAGATATGATATGTGCAATATGCGATATAAGTCGCATAAGATTATTCAAGGAAAACCGGATATTGAGGGTTTGCCGCATATATATGAAAATAGCAGTGGAGAATTTACAACTCTGATAATAACGGTTGGAGATGATATAAGCGGAGTCAGTGTTGAACTGTATTACTCCATAAGCGAAACTATGCCGATAATCTGCCGTCACAGTAGAGTATTAAGCGGCAAAACGGCAGTGTACCTAACAAATGCTGCAAGTGCAAGTATAGATTTTTCGGACAGTGATTTTAAATATATGCATTTGCACGGTGCGTGGATTCGTGAAAAACACATAGAAACGGCAGAGGTAAAAAAAGGTTTTCAAGGCATTGAAAGCAGACGTGGGGCGAGCAGCCCGAATGAAAATCCTTTTATGGCTATTATGAGAAAAGATGCGGGAGAGGATTTCGGTGAAGTATACGGATTTTCTCTTGTTTAC
>NZ_JBKVWU010000022.1:11376-28676 GCF_046972485.1 Hominilimicola sp. | reverse complement strand
ATATGATATTATTGATACATATAAAAATGGGAGGAATGATTATGACGGATTTTAACATACTAAGAAAGCGATATTCTGATGTTTTATGCGGTAGAGGATACAACGGCAAAAAAACGGCTGATTGCATACTACAATCAGATGAACGCACAGAACAAAGGCTTGTACAGCTTGGTGGGCGTATAGAAAAGGCAATTACATCAAATGAGCCGGGAGTTATAAATGCAACACTGAAAGGAATACTGGACATTTCTATATCGTTTTCTCAAAATAACTCACAATTCTATCATAATAAAAATATAAAAAATGAAATATTTAATGCACTAAATACTTTAGAAAAAGTATATAATGACACTACTGTGCCTAAAGGTAACTGGTGGTACTGGGAAATAGGTATCCCTCTTAGTATCAACAGTATTTTTACCTTGATGTATGATTATACTGACAAATCACAACTCAAACGATATATGGCGGCGGAAAAACATTTTAATGATAGGATAAAGCTTACCGGTGCTAACAGACTTTGGGAGTCAGTTATTTTTGCTGTTCGTGGAATATTACTTTCAGACAACGATAGTATAAAGAATGCTATATCCGGTATACAGGATGTAATGGTTATAACAGACAGCGGTGACGGTTTTTATAAGGATGGTTCATTTATTCAACATGATAATATACCATATAATTGTGGTTACGGACGCTCGCTTATACAAGAACTTGCACCGATGTTATATATTTTTAAAGATACAGAATTTGAAAATAAAAATACAGATATAATTAATACATGGATTGAAAAATCCTATCTTCCTTTCATATATAATGGCAGAGCTATGGATATGGTACGTGGCAGAGAAATTTCACGTTATTATGAGCAGAGTGACCTTGCTTGTACGCACATACTTTCGGCAATGCTTATATTAAGTGAAATGCCTGAGTTTAATGAATTGAAGGGTACGATCAAGACACAGATTACAGATAATTTTTTTGAATATGCTTCAGTATTTACGGCAGAACTTGCGGAACATTTACAAGAAGATAATAATATTAAACCGAAAGAAATCAAGCCATATTTTATGGCATTTAACAGTATGGATAGAGTTGTTAAACACGGAAATGGTTATACGATAGGTCTTGCCATGCATTCAGAACGGACTGCAGCATATGAATCAATTAACGATGAAAATCAAAATGCTCATCATACCTCGGACGGTATGATGTACATTTATAAAAAAAATGAGCCAAAGTCGGACTTTTTTTGGCAAACAATAGATTTACAACGCCTACCAGGGACAACTGTTTTACGAGGCTCGACAGTAAAACCTAATATTAATGCCGCAGGTGATTTTACAGGAGGATGCGGCATAGGGGAAAACGGTGTATGCACAATGAAGTTGATTTCAAATGAAAATAGTCTGAAAGCGAATAAATCGTGGTTTTTCTTCGATAAAGAAGTGGTTTGTCTTGGAAGTTGTATAAACAGTGAAGAAGAAAGTGAAGTAGAAACGATAATTGAAAATCGACTTGTAACAGATAATTCGAGATTTACAGTACATGGTAATGAAGAAAGTGAAGGTTATATTATAAAAGGAGCTTATCTTGGTGGTAGTCATGATGTGGGCTACTGTTTCCCGGAGGAACAGGAGGTAAATATTTTTCGAGAGATACGAAGCGGAGATTGGAATAATATGAGCATAAAATCAGATGGTAAGAGTTACAAGGGAAGGTATCTTACAATGTGGATTAAACACGGAAGAAAGGTAAAAGACGTTTCTTACGAATATATAGTTATTCCAAAATGCCATGAAGAAGAAATAAATGATTATTACAGAAAAAGTGGAATAAGGATAATTGAGAATTCTGATTCAATACAGTGTGTAAAAAAGAATGGAACAACCGGAGTGGTGTTTTTGAAAGATAAGACGCACAGTGCAGGGGGGATAAGTTGTGATAGGCGTTGTATTGTGATGACCACGCAGACTTGTGGAACGCTTGAACTTTCTATATCTGATATTACACAGAAACAAGATAAAATTTATATAGAGCTTGACTACAGTGCACAAGAAATAATAAGTAAGAGCGAACGAATTAATATAATACAACTTGTACCGTATGTATGTATGGAGATTGATACTTGTGCTGCAAGGGGCGAGGAACAACATATAAAATTTGGAGGTGTAAAAAATGTATGATGTAGCGGTAATCGGAGGTGGAATATCCGGTTGTATGGCAGCAATAGCAGCTGCAAGATGTGGAGCAAGTGTTATATTGATTGAGAAATATGGATTTTTAGGCGGTACACTTACAGCATGTGGTACGGGACCTATGATGACGTTTCATGCCGGTGATGTTCAAGTTGTTCGGGGTGTAACGAATGAACTTATAGAAAGATTAATGAATAAAGGGTTCTCTCCGGGGCATATTTTTGATACTACGGGCTATACATATACAGTTACTCCGTTTTCGGCTGAAGGAATGAAACTTGAACTTGAGGATATGATGGCAGAAGCCGGTGTTGAACTTCTCTATCATAGTGTGGTCTGTGATGTTGAATACGAAAATGCCGTAATAAACTCTGTTGAGGTATATGGGAAAAACGGTAAACGATGTATAGAGTCTAGAATGTTTGTTGATGCAAGCGGAGATTGTGACCTTGCTTTTCTTGCAGGGCTTGAAACAAACAAAGGTCGTGAGGCAGATGGAAAATGCCAGCCTATGACAATGAATTTTAAGGTTATTAATGTTGATACGGATAGAGTCAAGGAATATATAATGAATAATAATGATGAATTTCCTCGGCTTAAGAGTGATTTAAGCAAAGTTACCCGTGCTCCAAAGCTATCTATAGGCGGGTATGTAAATACATTGAAAAAAGCACAAAAGACAGGCAAGATTTCATTTCAGAGGGAGGATATTCTGTTTTTTGAAACAGACAGGGTAGGAGAGTTTATTGTAAATACCACACGCATAATTAATGCAGACCCCACCGAACCGAAGGATTTAACTCGTGCTGAAATTCTCGGAAGAAAGCAGGCTTGGGAAGTGCTTGAATTGCATAAAACAGAGGTACGGGGCTTTGAAAATGCAGAGCTTGAGTTTACGGGTCCATTTATAGGCATACGAGGTTCACGTCAGCTGAAAGGTAGCTATGTGCTTACAGCTGAGGATATTATATCCTGTGTAGATTTTGATGATACCATTGCTTGCGGCGGTTATCCAATAGATATTCACGCTCCGGAGGGAAATGATACCCAAATGTATGAAAAAACAAAACTTTCGTTAGAATATGGGGATATATATCATATTCCGTACCGTTCGCTTATTTCTGACAATGTGAAAAATTTGATTACAGTCGGACGCTGCATCAGTGCAAATTTCGAGGCACAAGCGGCAATACGTGTATCACCTATTGCAGGAGCTATAGGTCATGGCGGAGGTGTTGCCGCCGGAATATGTGCTGTAAATAATATAAACGTGCAAGACATTGACATTGAAGAATTAAGAAAAGAACTTAAAAAGCAAGGTGCTTTTATATAAATATAATGAACGGTCAATTATTTTTGACATTCGTTACATTCTGTTGAATATAATCTCGGTATTGCCGGAACATGGCAAAGATAGCACTGTTATGAAAGATTCTTCATAACAGTGTGCAAAGCTGAATAAGCATTAAGTTTGCGGCAGTATTGAGTTATATTATTTTCGGTATTTGAATTGCAGTCAATCCTCATATACAAAATTATAAATCAATAGTTTTATATTCCGGTTCTTTTCGCTTTATTTTTATTGTGGCTGTTACACCGCCGGTTTCATTGGTTTTAAATGATAAGCCGCAGGTTTTATCAAAATATAACTGAATTCTCAGATTTACATTTGTAAGCCCGTATTTTTCGATTGGTTCGCTGTAGTCCAATTCACGAGTAACGGCTTTATTTAACTCATCTGTATCAGTGCCGCAGCCATTGTCTGCTACCTCAATAAATATATAATCATCTTCAGAATAGACGCGTATTGTTATCATACCGCCTTCTTCAATTTCATCAAAACCATGGATGATAGAATTTTCAACAAGAGGCTGAATTGTTAATTTTACGATTGTACAGTGCAGAAGATTTTCGTCAATGTCATATACAACGTCAAATTTATCCTCAAAGCGTATCTTTTGTATAGATACATAGCTTGATATTTGATTTAATTCGTTTTCTATTGTAGTATATTCGTTGCCTTTATTAAGAGAATGGCGGAAAAAAGTTCCCAATGCGGACACCATTTTACTTATATCCGGTGCATGATGAGCACGTGCCATCCAATGAATTGAGTCAAGGGTATTGTATAAAAAGTGAGGGTTAATTTGAGCTTGCAAAGCCTTAAGTTCAAATATCTTTTGTTTTTTATATAAATCTTCAACATCGGTTATGAGAGAATCTATGGTGTTGAGCATAGAGTTGTAGGACTCACCCAGTTTGCCCATCTCGTCATGAGAGGTTATTTCTATCGGTATACGCTCATAGTTATTTTCAAAGCGTTCCATATGCTTTATAAGCTTTGTTATAGGAGCTGTAAGCCAACGTGTAAAAATAAAAATGAATATTAGAGCGACAAGTAATGCTATAATTCCTGTAGTTATCATTGATTTTTCGATTATATGTATATCACTGTTAAAATCATCAAGTTTTGAAGCACGTACAAGGATAAGAGAGCTGTCCTTGAGCCGGCTATGGTTTATAATATGTTTTTCTTTGTTTATCTGAACAAGCTGAGGCTTATCGGAATCAGCACTTATTGCTTTAAAAAATTCATTTTCGTTTACAAAGTTGTTTATGTAGCTATCATTCCACGTGTTTATTATGTGATTTTCATATACCAAAAAAAGCTTACCTGTATTGTTCATACTTATATGTGCAATATCATTTGTAAATTGCGAAAGATTAACATCTGCACGGATTATTCCGAGTATTTTATGGGTTCTCGTATCTATAAACGCACGAGCAACGCACAACAAGCCATTGGCATCAGAGGAATCCATAACGCACCAGTATGTGCTTCCGTTCAGTTCCTTTGTGTTTTTATACCATACCTCATTTTTGGAATAAACGGAAGCGGTCACATTCGAATCAAACGGAGATGGGTATGATGTACGGTTTTCAATATATAGACTAAGACGTGATACTGTTGCTTTTAAGGGGTCTATTTTTGAAAGTTCTTGTTCTATGGCGGCAATTTCTTCATAAGGAGACGGAGGATTGGACGCAGTCAGCATTTTTTCAATTGTCGAATTGGCTTGAACACTATACAGAATTTGCTCAATATTATTCATGGTATTTGTCATATTATTGACAGCGAGGCCTGTTATCTGTGCGTTATTGTCAGTTATTTCATTTTCAAATCTTCTTGAAATGCTCGAAAATACGGTTAAACCAAAAATAATGATACATAATATAATAACCGTAATATATGAAAGCAACAATTTTGTACGAAATGACATATTATTGAACTTTTCAGACATGACAAACACCTCCTTTTTATAATATAATAGCCATTGCAAAATACTGAAAATATAAAGTTTATGAATTTTTATGGATATAGCTAATCCGTTTTATCATTATAAAGTTAAATTGGTATATATAAAAACACTTCTATGATATAATTATACCATAACCATATTAAATTTCAAGTCATAAAAATATTTGGCAGAGTAATACAAAAAAATATGCACTATTTAAAGTTTTCCGCTATTTACTAAATAAAGTATTTAGGGTATAATATTATTAGCAAGACTTATAAAGGAAGTGTTTTTAATGAAAAAATTACTTATTTTGTTTTTGCTTGCTTCTGTGATGTTATCAATGTGTTCAGGATGCACAGTGGAGAAAACAGTGGAATCCGCACAGGCTGTTACTGTTTTAAAAGTAATAAAACCAAACTATATCTCAGATTTCACGCAAAATATAGCTGAATTTAATGAAGCAAACCCAGATATTCAAGTAAAATTTATTGATGCACCCACTTCAACAGAAAAGAGGCATCAGCTATATGTTTCGGCGTTAAGTGGTAAAGACAGTTCAATCGATATATACTGGATTAATGATGAGTGGACTAAGGAGTTTGCTGAGCAGAAATACATAAAGGCTCTTGATGGAGAGATTTTATTAGATAATAGCAGATATATAATTGACGCACAGGAAAGATTTTCTGTTAATGATTCTTTTTATGCTATGCCTGTGGGAATGGATACTGATGTTATATTTTATAGGAGCGATAAGATTCATAACGTTCCTGAAACATGGGACGGAATTATAAATCTTTGCCGTAATTCCGATTTCGGACTACCTATTAAACTGGGACTTACTACCTCAGATATTCAAGATATGATGTATAATATTATAGAAATAAAAGAGGCGATGGGCATAAGCTATGCAGAAACGCTTAATCTATATAAGGAATTTATTGAAGAATACAAAGATATTGAAAATTACACTGATACAATAGCCGCCTTTAAAATTGGCAGTGCAGCGATGTTGATGGGAAACAGCTCTTTATGGAAAAAGCTTAATGGTGATACTTCGGCAGTTAAGGGAAATATAATGGTAGCAAGTCTGCCTAATAAAAATCAATTTGTAAGAAGTTATGCCCTTGCAATAAACTCAAATTCAAAAAATCAAGAGGCAGCAATAAGATTTCTTGATTTTATGAATGGAAAAGAGCAGCAGAGAAGACTATCAAGAGATACATCGCTTATCCCGATAATAAGAGAACTTTATGACGATGAAATGATATTAGATGCAAATCCACATGTGAAGGGAATAAAGCAAAGTGTACAAAATTCAAGCTCTTTTGCAACAGTAAGTATTAATGGAGAGAATCTAAAAAAGCTGGAGGAAGCACTTATTAAATTCTTTAATAATGAAGAAACGTCAATGAATACAGGAAAAATATTTGAGGATTTGATGCAATAAGAATAAACTAATGTGATATTTAACAGGAAAACCACCATAGCCGCAATGTCATTAGTTAATATGATATTGCTTGGCACAAAATGAGAAAATGGTTTGGAAACATGTAGGTATTGAACCGATTTCCAAAAAGTTAGACCACAAATCTAACTTTTGGAAGTCGGTTTTTTGTGGCAAAATATAGTTATGAATTTAAGTTAAAAGTTGTACGGATACTTAAATAGTGATTGTGGTTACAGTCTTGGATTATCATAATAAAATAGTTTGACCACACCACTGATTCGAGTTCACCTCAGTAAAGCACTTTTTTAATTATTTTACATTCAAGTATATTTCTAAACTTAATTCTTTTTGTTTGCCTTAAATTAATGACATTGAACGTAGTTGGTGTTTTCCCTATATGTCTTGAGGCATAGATGGATTGTGACTCGCTCTATACTGCGATGGAGTTTTACCACAGATACGCTGAAATAACTCACTGAAATAGCGGGTGTTGTTGTATCCTACTTTTTCGGCAATATCATATATTTTTAAATCAGTTTTTTCAAGAAGTTCTTTGGCCTTTTCAATTCTTGTCTGTATGAGATAATTTTTGAAAGTTATATTAGTTTCCTTTTTAAATATAACGCTTAAATAGCAAGGTGAAATAAACACTTGCGAAGCAACCGTTTCAAGCGAGGCATCCCTTGCATAATTTTTTTCGACCAGAGCCTTTACTTGAGTTATTATATTTGCAGCCTTTTGTTTTTGAACACTTTCAATATATGATATTATAACATCTGTAATATTTTCAACAAAGGTTTTAAGTTCTGCAGGAGATTGAGTTTTTCTGATTAATGACCACGCATCCGTATTTTTAAAGAGGATTGTTGGATCGCAGTCAATATCATAGAGTGCATCTGAAATTGAAAGAATAAGTGACATACAGCGTCGCTGCTGATTATAAAGATTCATATCAGAACGTTCCATAACGTCGAAAAGCTCCTTGACGCTTTTTTTGCTTTGCTTTTCGTCGTTGTTTTTAAGTGCTTTTATGTAGGTTTCTATCAGTTTTGACTGATATGCCGAAAGCTGTGATTTTGGTTCAATATCATTAATATAAATAATGTTTCCTTGTCCAAGTCTGTCACTGTAATCGAGTGCTTGCAATGCAGAGGTATAGCTTGCCTCAAGTTCGGATATTTCCGAAGTAAAGATACCTATTCCTATATTATAATTAACGTTAAATTCAGTATCAATAAAGTCTCCCAAATTCTCACAACAAGAGAAAAGTTTTTGCTCGGATTCTCCTTCCGGTTCGTTAAAGCAGCAAATAAATACGAGGTCCGAATTACTAAAAAAGGGAATAAAGTTTATTGTTTTAGGAAGATGTTCGATTAGTGCCTCAAAAATCATAAAATTCATTCCGTAGTTGGTACTGTCTGTATCAAGACGTATTACAAATGTCGTCATTGCCGCAGTTTTTTTAGATATCTCAAATAGTTCAAAATCAAGAATACCGTATTGTGCACGATTAAATAAATAATTCAATAGAAAATAACGGCTATTTCTAAGCGTTTTGCGTAATTCAATTTCTTTTTCTGCTTTTTGTTGCTCAAGGTGTATTTCTTTTGTTAATTTGTCAACTATTTTATAAAGTTCAAATTCATCTATCGGTTTTAAAAGATATTGACATACGCCGTTATTAATAGCACTTTGTGCATATTCAAAATCATTGTATCCTGTAAGAAATATAATTTTTGTATTAGGCGAAATTTTATGAATTTGTTCTGAAAGCCATATGCCGTCTTTTGTTGGCATTTTTATATCTGATATAACAATATCGGGAAGCATTTTCTGAAAAAGCTCAAATGCTACCTCACCATTTTTTGCTGTTCCTACTACCTCAATACCTCTGGTATTCCAATCCAGTGAAGCAAGTCCTTCACGTATTATCTTCTCATCGTCACAAATTAACAACTTTACATTCATAATTCTCCATCCTATCTTATCTTTATATTAAACTATATAACATTTTAACATATTTTTATATTATTTCAAGTAGGAAATGATATAAATTTTATTAAAAAAATATGCACATTTTAAAGTTTATCGCTATTTATATTTGAAATACTATGGTGTATAATGTTAAACATAAAGAAAGACCAATATAAAATGTTCTGATAATGGGAAAGGACGAAACGTCTGAACCGTTATCAAAAAAGAAAGGAGATAAAATTATGAGAAAGAAAATTGCGGCATTATTGGCCATGCTAATGCTTGGAGGTGTGCTTACAGGCTGTGGCGGAGGAAACAAGGTTGCAACAGGCGGTGAAGATCCTAATGTTGTACCGGAGGATACATATGAAATCAACTGGTATATGCAAGGTATGCCACAGGAGGATGTTGCTTCCGTAGAGGCTGCTGTTAATGATTATCTTAAGGATAAAATTAACGCTACACTGAAAATGCACAGACTGGAATCAAATCAGTACAGCAAGCAGCTAAACACAATGATAGCGGCGGGTGAATATTTTGATATTGCATGGACAACACCCGGAGTTCTTACTTATACGGCAAATGCGAGAAACGGTGCATGGCTTGCACTTGATGATTACATTGACACATATATTCCAAAGACAATTGAGCAGCTTGGAGAAATAGCCGACAATGCAAGAGTGGACGGCAAGCTTTATGCGATACCGACATATAAGGAAATGGCAGATTCAAGAGGCTGGACATATCGCAAAGATATTGCCGAAAAATACAATATCAATATGGATAATATTAAGACATTTGACGAACTGTTACCGGTGCTTAAAATGATTAAGGAAAATGAACCAAATATGCAATATCCGATTGACTGGGGCAGTGACAGAACACCTGAAGCTCTTATGAAGTACGAGGAAATCGCAGGAACAGCCGTTATTTTCTACGATACAGACAAATATGACGGCAAGGTTGTAAATCTTGTAGAAACTCCGGAATATCTTGAAGCATGCAAATGGGCTAATAAGCTTTATAACGAAGGTCTTGTAAAGAAAGACATTATGACTGCTACGGATTTTGAGCAGAGATTAAAGGACGGAAAAACTTTCTGTTATGTGGACTTCTTAAAACCAGGTAAGGCCAAGGAAACTTCCGCTAAGTTTGATTTTGAACTTGACCAATCAACAGTATCGGATATATGGCAGGATAATGGAGCCGGAACAGGTTCGATGCTTGCTGTTTCAAGAACATCAAAGAATCCGGAAAGAGTTCTTCGTTTCCTTGAACTACTTAACACTGATGCAACTCTCAGCAACCTTATCAACTATGGTATTGAAGGAAAACATTACACCAAGATTGATGATAATACTATAACAATTCCGGATGATACATCGTATACGTTACAAGGTTATCAGTGGATGCAGGGAAATGTATTCCTAAATTATCTTACAGAAGGAGAAAGCCCTGATAAGGTTGAGGCTCTGAAAGCATTTAACGCAGAGGCTAAGAAACCTATCGATTATGGCTTTAAATTCGATAATACTGCGGTAGAAGCGGAAATAGCGGCATGTCAGACAGTTAAGAGCGAGTATCGTAAACAGGTAATTATGGGTTCAATGGACCCTGAGCCGATTATGAAAGAATATGCCGCTAAACTTAAGGCTGCCGGCATTGACAAAATTATTGAAGAAGCACAGAAACAGTATGATGAATTTCTTGCGAACAAGAACAAGCAATAACAAGAACAAATAATTAGGTATAAGTATAGCGGTCTTTGACCGCTATACTTATATGAGGGATATTTAGGAGATTTAGTTATGAAGAAATTAGTTTCATTAATTATCGCGATGTCAATATTTTTTTCAATAAACTGTGCTATCTTTGCGACAAACGTGTCATATATGGCTGATTTTGAGTCTGCAGATGCGAAATTTGGTAATAGCACAACATATAGCGGAACTAAAAACACAGCCGGCGATTATAGTGATTTTGTCAAACCAGAATGGGTAGCCGATGGTGGAAAGGAAAATTCAACAGGACTTCGCATAACCTACAAAGCTGCGACATGGTATGCAGGCGAGGTTTTCTTCCCAATTCCTGTAGCTTGGCAAAACGGTGCGGATGCTGAGTACCTTAATTTTGATTACAATGGCAAAGGTATTGTAAATATCAGCCTGTCAACAGGAAGTGCCGCAACAGACACTCTTACGAAAGGTACAAAGTACAGTTATAAACTTAATGCCGATACAAACGGTGAATGGCAAAGTATAAGTATTCCACTTTCGGAATTTAAAAATAACGGAAATCCTGTAACAATAGCCAATATAGGCTGCGTGACATTCCAAGCGGGCGAAAACGGCGGTTTGAGTAACAGTGCCTCTGAAACGAAAGCAATGACGGCAGCGGAGCTTGAAGCGAAAGCGAGAAACGGAAGTATAATCTTTGACAATATGGAGTTGTCCAATGTCGGAGAGAATGTTCTTAATCCAAATGCAACACCGGAACCTACAGAGAAACCGGATAATACAACAAGAACCATAGATTTTGATACTTATACTCTCAGTCATAAGCAGACCTGGGCAGGATTTAATAACAATGATAAGACCTACAGTGACAGTATAAAGTCAGAAATAACTGAAAACGGTAAAGAGGGTTGTGCTCTTGAACTGACTTACAAAGCTGCCACATGGTATGCCGGAGAGATATTTATGTCAATACCAAAGGAATGGGCAATAAATAAAAATTCAGAGTGTCTTGAATTTGATGCTAAGGGACAAGGAAAAATAAAAATATCTCTTGAAACGGGCGAGGTTGTAAACGGAATACGATATGGTCATACAGTGACTATAAACACAAATGATGAATGGCAAAAAATCAGTGTGCCACTTTCTGAATTTGTAAATAACGGTAATGAAGTGCCGTTGACAGATGTGGTAGGAATGGCTTTTTCTGCGGCAGAAAGTGGAAACCTCGATAACAATGCTGAAGAAACAAAGATGATGAGTGCAGATGAACTTGAAGAAAAAGCTGTAACAGGATGTGTAGTAATAGATAACATCACGCTTGCGGAACAGGATACAACTTCCCCGACAGCTGCTCCGGAAGCGACAACTCAACCGACAGAAATATCGTATGTTGCGGATTTTGAAACAGCGGATACTAAGTTCGCAAGCGGTAAGACATGGGGAGGATTCAAAAATAAGTCGAATGATTATCAAGACTATATAAAAGCAAAATGGCTGCAGGACGGCGGAGTTGATGGAAGTACGGCTTTCTGTGTTTACTATCAATCGGCAACTTATTATGCCGGCGAAATTTTTGTGCCGGCTCCTGCAGTGTGGACAAATAATGGTGCAAAGGGGGCTGAGTACCTAAACTTTGATTATAAGGGTAAAGGAGCTGTAAAAATAAGTTTTTCAACGGGCAACACTGTCGATGGAACGCTTACAAGTGGTACACGTTATACGAGGAGATTTGAACTTGATTCTCATGGCGATTGGGCGAAAATCAGTGTTCCGCTTTCGGAGTTTGTAAATGGTGAAAATATTGTTAATATGACGGAGATAGGCACTGTTACATTTCAAGCGGCTGAGAATGCCAATCTTGATAATAATTCAGACGACACAAAGGCAATGAGTGCAGATGAACTCAAAGAGATAGCGAGAACTGGTGAGATTATCTTTGATAATATGACACTGTCGGAAACAGAAGGAAAAACAACTCTGTTTTCATCTGTTAAAGTAACAGCAGAAATTGACGGAAAGGAAATCACTAATCTTACAAATGGAGATATAAAAATAAAAGCGATAGCATCTGATATTGAAAAAGATACAAATATGGTAATGATTGTAGCTGTGTATAAAGAAAACGGTGTGATTGATACAGTTCGTATGGCTGGGCAGAAAATAATCGGAGACGGTGAATTGATGCTTGACTTGAATGTTACAGATGCTGAGCATCAAACTATGAAAGTGTTTATATTTGATGATTTTACAAATCTTCACCCGATAATCAATGTGACAAACTTTTTATAAATTAAACCACCTAGCTTAAAGTTTACCTCATTTTAATGAAAAATAGTACATGTTATAATAATTGCAAGATAAAGAGATTTATATATCTCTTTAATCCTTGCAATTATTAAGTTTTTAAGGAGTGGATGAGACGTGAAAAAAAAGAAAAGCCTTATAAGAGATTTAAAAGAAAATGGTTCCTTGCTCTCAATGTGCATTCCAGGATTAATATTTTTTATACTGTTTAATTATTTGCCAATGTTTGGTATTATAATTGCGTTTAAGCAGTATCGTTATGATCTTGGAATATGGGCAAGCCCGTGGAATGGACTCAAAAATTTTGAGTTCATGTTTAGCAGTCCGGACGCATGGGTTATTACGAGAAATACGATAGCATATAATTTGTTGTTTATTTTCGGCGGTCTTGTATTTAATGTGGCAATGGCAATCGGACTTTCTGAATTGAGGAATAAAGCAGTTTCAAAGCTGTGCCAGACAGTAGTAATTATGCCGCATTTCTTATCATACGTAATTGTAAGCTTTCTTGTGCTGGCATTTCTTCACGTTGAGAACGGTCTGATAAATAGAAGTCTTATTCCGGCACTTGGATTAGAAGGTGTAGACTGGTACTCAAATCCGAAATACTGGCCATGGATTCTTGTTATAGTAAACTTTTGGAAAACAACGGGATATGGCAGTGTTGTATATCTTGCAGGTATAGCAGGAATTGACACCTCGCTTTATGAAGCCGCTAAGGTTGACGGAGCATCTCGATGGCAGCAAATACGATACATAACATTGCCGGCACTTGTTCCTCTTATGGTAGTTCTTACAATTTTAAATGTCGGAAAGATATTCAATTCCGATTTTGGTTTATTCTATCAAGTGCCGTTAAATACCGGTGCCCTTTATCCGGCTACAAATGTTATCAGTACATACGTATATAATATGTTGATGTCAGCGGGTACGGGAAGTGTAGGAATGGCTTCAGCGGCAGCTTTTTATCAATCAATTGTTGGATTTATACTTGTTATGACAACTAATTTTATTGTGAAGAAAATAAGCCCCGAAAACGCATTATTCTAAAAGGAGGTATAACAGTGAAGAAACAAGAAATTAATATCATAGATAGTATCAAACAGCCGGAAGTTAAAGCTCCGGCTAAGAAAAAAAGACGTAAAATCAAAGTTTCGGACATTATTCTTTATTTTATATTTTTTCTTATTGTAGTAGCTTGTGTTTATCCTTTGCTCGTGGTTCTTGGAGCATCGTTTACAAGTGAATCGGCAATTTCAGAGTTTGGTTTTCATGCTATTCCTAAAGAATGGAGTCTTGATGCTTATAGATATATAATTACATCTAAAGAAATGATTTTAAGAGCATATGGTGTAACTATTTTTGTTACGATTGTAGGAACTCTTATGAGTACATTGGTGGTTGCACTATATGCATATCCGCTTTCCAGAAAGGATTTTAAATACAGAAAACTGTTTACATTTATAGCGTTTTTTACAATGCTTTTCAGTGGTGGAACAGTGGCAGGATATATGGTGACAACAGGCATTCTTAATCTGAAGAACAGTATATGGGTACTTATTTTTCCTTATGTTATGAATGCATGGCACGTAATTGTAATGAGGTCATTCTATTCAATGTCAATACCGACTGCAATAATAGAGGCGGCGAAGATAGACGGGGCAAATGAGTATCAGATATATTTTAAGATTGTTCTGCACATATCTTTACCTGGATTGGCAACGATTGCACTGTTTGCAACACTTACTTACTGGAATGACTGGTGGCTTCCGCTTCTTTATATAACAGAGCCTCAAAAATATAATCTCCAGTATCTTCTACAAAGTATGATTTCAAATATTCAGAATTTGACCGAAAATTCAGCTCAGATGGGTTCGGCAAATCTTCTCGCTAATGTTCCTAAGGAAGGTGCGAGAATGGCACTTTGTATAATAGCGACTTTACCTATATTGTTTGTTTATCCGTTTTTCCAGAAATATTTTATTCAAGGATTGACGGTAGGTTCAGTAAAAGAATAATTTTATATTTATTCGAATAAGGAGTTTACTATGAAAATAAAAAGAGTTATCAGTTGCTTACTTGTTGCAGTTTTTAGCATGTCATTGTTGCTTGTACAGGAATCAGCACAAGCTAAAATTGGAACGGTACAAAAGATATTACCCTCGGAGCTTCATGTTGAAGGCAGATACATATATAATGCTGAAGGCGAAAAGGTTAGGCTTACCGGAGCGAATATTCCGGATTTGCAGTGGGCCACAGGCGGAGATAATGACCTTATGAAGAGAGTAGGACTTCTTTGTGACAGTTGGAATGCAAATTGTGTTCGTTTGTGCGTTCATTCTAAATTTTGGTTTGGACAAGAATGGTATCAGGGTAAGAGTTATGGTGATTACCGCAAAATGGTTGATAATGTAATTAATCAAATTACATCACGCGGAAAGTATGTAATACTTAATCTGCATGAATTTTATGCTATTACAGAACAGCAGAAGGATTTCTGGAATGATGCAGTAGAGGTTTATGGAAATAATCCGGGAGTTATATTCGGTTTGCTCAATGAACCTCATGATATTGACTGGAAAATGTGGCGTAACGGCGGTATGCTTGAAACTACCGACAGCTATGGAAAGAAAACACAGCGTGTATATGGTCATCAAGAAATTCTGGATATGATACGCAACAAGGGTGCAAAAAATATTGTAATTGCGGGCGGTCTTGATTGGTCATACTATTTTGACGGTCTGTGCGATGGATATAACGGCATGGAACATGGCTATAAATTAGAGGATAAAACGGGTAACGGTGTAATCTATGACACACACATTTATCCAATGAAGCCGGAATATAATCCGGTTGAAAAAGCCGTAGAGTGTCTTGTAGATGAAGCTCCTATACTTGTGGGTGAATATGGACACTGGGGAGAAAGACTTTTTGATTGGTATGACAATTATCTTTGCGAATATCCACATGTATGGATGAACGAAATCCATGATTTTATTGACCGTAATGAACTTAACTATACGGCATGGTCTTTTCACACGGGTGCAAATCCAAATATGTTTATGGACTATGACACATTTACACCATCAAATTATTCGGGTATATATATGAAATATAAAATGCTTCAAGAGCCTGAAACACGTCCGGAGGAAAAAGATAGACAGTATGTCGACCCATCACCACTTTCGACTTGGGAACATATTATTGATTTTGACGATAATACCGTGGACTTTAAAGTGTATGGCAAAGAAGTAAGGACAGAACGAACAGATAGTGGTTATGAAGGCAGAGGTCAGCTTATTGATTTTGACAGAAGCTGTGTTGATAGTTGGGACAGTGCTGCGATTGCTGATTTTGATAAAGATACTGATTTGAGCGGTGCAAAATGGCTTGCCGTGAGAATAAAAGGCGACGGTGATATGCGTAAAATCGGAATTGGACTTGAGTTGAAAGATGGTAGATTATTTACAACTTATATGCAGATGGATTTACATGATAACTGGAAGGACTGGTTTTTTCCATTAAGCTTGTTTAAGAATGAGCAAGGGATACTTGATACAACACAAATTAAGTCTGTACTCTTTACATCTCTTGATGACGGTCCCGGCAGTTTTATAATTGATAATATAAAAGTAGGAGGACTGCCATACGAAGAAATAAAGCCTTTTACGGTATCGAGCGTTACCCAAAAGGAAAGTATGACATGGAAGGCATGGGAAGACGATGAAAACACAGAAACAGACTCGTTTACTGTTACTAATGCAGTTGAAGAAAGCAGGGGACAAGGCTCGAATCCTGTTATGTTTAGCTATAATTGCCCTGAAGGTTCGTATGGAGGGCAGGCGAGGGCAACAATCCCTAAGTCTTGGGATATAGGCGATGCTGAATATTTTACATTTTGGGCAAAGGGCGATGGTTCTAAGCAACGCTTTATACTGCGTTTTGAACAGGAAAAAGGTACAAATCAAAATGAACAGCGTTCAAATTTCAAGAAACGTGAGTTTGAAAGATTTTGTATCGCATTCGATGTCAACAGCACGGAATGGAAACAGTATAAATTTAGGATAAGCGACCTCGGTATGAGCGATATGCTTCATCTTAACAAGGTAAGATATATCAGTCTTTTTAATATGACACTAAACTCTTCGGGACGACTTTGGATTGACGATTTTGCTTTTACGAATATTGGTGATAAACTCACAGGACAATCAGTAAGCCATGCAACGCCGGTCAAATCGGAACCGATAGGTGAACTGGTTACAAAATATCCTGCAAACAAAGCAATTCAAATTCCAAAGACATTTGAGGTTGAGGCAGGAATTGAAGAACATATTTC
>NZ_JBKVWU010000022.1:0-11366 GCF_046972485.1 Hominilimicola sp. | reverse complement strand
AATTCATATTATGAATAAAACGGAGCATGAGCTAAATGGTGAACTAAAGGTTGAGGGATTGCCTGTTGACAATGTTGATAATGCACTTTACAAGGTTTATCCGAAATGGGTTTCATATCCGCATTGGCCGTGGAGAAATTATTCGTATAGTAACTTTAAATTTACCATTCCTAAGGATAAAAAGGGAGAATATACAATAACCGTATCGGATGTATCGAATAACGGTATTGAGCCGCAGACCTATAAACTGATAGTAAAATAGAATGGAGGCAGAGAATGAGGATGATTAAAAAAATCTGTTCGGTTATATGTGCCGCTGTAATTGCTCTTGGTGGTGTAAACATTGTTGTAACCGCACAGGATACAGAATCACAAATCAAATATAACTATAAGCTTTCAATGGAAAGTGACTCTGACTTTCGTATGGTCTACAGTTATAACGGAGGTACTATAAGCACTAAAAAAAGCTATGTATCAGGTAAGTATGGAAATGCTATGCAGATAACATATCCGGGACATGAGATTTCCGACCCGTCAAAAAGATACAATGGCTTTGTAATGCAGTTTAAGAGCGAGCCGATAGAACTTGCTAATGAAAGTATTTCAATGCTTGACCTTATGAGAGATACAAAAAATATTTCCATGTGGGTACATACACCTCAGACAGTTGACCACGGGAATGGTGCAGCAGAGCATCGTGTTCTTGAAATCGCCATGGAGTATTCAAGTACAGAGGGGAACAAGAAGTATTCAAAAAAGTTCCAACTTCCAAACAACGGCGAATGGGAATACATAACAATACCGACATCTGCGTTTAAGTCCGGGTCAGTAACGATGGACCAAGGAATACAGAGCGATATTTATACGGCACTTAATCAAATGACAATAATTTTCCCGTATAAAGATTATTTTGGTGCTAATCCGACTTCAGATACACTTGAAACACCGTGGGAAGAACCATTGAAGATTGACGAAATACTTTTTGACCGTTCTACAGATGAAGTAAAGGCAATAACCCCGCCGTCAACCGGAGAAGAAGCGTATTTTGAAAATGCAAATATTTCAGAAGTTTTTGTAAAGGGAGTAAAAGTCGAGGACTTTGACAAAAACGCGTCATCAAATAATATTCCTGTGCCGGCGTCATATACTGCGGAGGATATTAAGAAAAATGTAACCGTAGATGTTGAGACACCTACTATTCCAAAGACCAATACACGCCAAGAACTTACGGGTGCATCATATGAAATAACCGCTCCTGAGTCTGTTCCCGGAAACGGAATGATTACAATCACTTCAGGCAGCAGAAAAGTAAAGAAAACATATAATGTAAACTTCACTGCCAGAAGCAGTATACAACCGGAAGTGAGCGATATTGAAGAAAACGGAAATAATATAAGTGTACCGGTGACAAATGAATCATCGAGTGTTTCCGTTGAAGCATGTGCTCTCGCAGTTGTAAAAAACAACGATGGAGTATGTACAAGTGCGTCTTTTGCTGAGCAACGCAGTATTGGTGCGGGTGATACAACAACATTTAATTTTAACATCAAAAAAGAAAGTGATAGTTCGGTAGAGATATACATTTTTAATAATGAAACCGATTATAAACTCTTATGCCCGCCTATAGAAGTGGGAAGCGGAGTAATGCAATACACTGCACCTTCCGGAACGATTTTTGAAAGTCATATAATAGCTTCTGACGGTGGTGAAACTATAAACATAAACGGAACCGTCACAGGAGATGGAACTGCATTTGTTGTGTTTAAAAAAGATGATAAATATATAGGTGCGTATACTATTAATACTGAAAATAATACAATAAACAGTGCTATTCATACCGGTGGAATGGCATATGGACAAATATATGCGGTTTTATCGTATGGAAATACAGTATCGAGAAAATTTTATAATGCCTCGCAGACAGAAATAAACTCATGTATAAGCGAGTATAAAACTCTCGGCACTACCGAATCTGATTGTGCAAATTATTTTGAAAAATATAAGGCAATAATAAATCTTGACAATTATTTGTCACAGGAATTAACATTGTCTGAAATTGCAAAAGCCGTGTCGGTTGCCGACAGAAACGTATCAGCAGTAAGCGATATACGAAAAAACATCGGTGAAGAACTTGTAGTTAAGCTTTTAAACAAAACAAATTCAATTCAAACTTTAAAAGAGATATATTCCTCATATAATGACTTGGCTGAACTTGACGGAGGAACCGATTATTTTAAAAAGTATATAACATCTGATAGTTTACTCAGCAATGTTCTTTCGGCTACGGCAAAAAATGATTATGATTCTATAGAATCGTTGAGAAGTGCATTTAATGAAAATGCTCTGCTTGTGGCTTTTGGATGCGTAAATGGTTATGGTGAGATTGGCAATCTTATTTCAGAAAATAAGAATATACTTGCACCTTATATCAGTTATAGCAGCCTTGAGGGACTTAGTGCCAGTAATCGTACAGGATATTATAAATATGTAACTGAAAAAAGAGTGGAGTCGTTGTCATCTTTAGGGACATTGCTTGATGAGTACATGAATTCTATCAGTAAAAATCCAAATAAAACGAACGGGATAGGCTCAGTATCAGGAAACGGTTCGGGAAAAGGCAGTACATCTATGATAGTTTCGCAAGTGACCGGAAATGATACTGTGTCATCTGAAAAAGACAATAAAATATTTACAGATGTAAATACGGACCATTGGGCGTATACTGCGATAAATTCATTAAAAAATCTTGGAGTTATCAGCGGACGCGGAGACGGAAGCTTTGGCACAGATAATTCCGTAACCCGTGAGGAGTTTGTTAAGATGCTTCTTGGAATTTTCGGAAAGGAAACGGAAAATGTTGATAATAAGTTCAGTGATGTGGATGAGAATAAGTGGTATGCTCCATATGTAAATACTGCTGCCGATATGGGTATCGTAAGTGGAATTGAGGAAGATATATTCGGTGTGGGAGAAAAAATTACACGTCAAGATATGTCAGTTCTTATAGTACGATATCTTAAGCAAGAAAACTGTGAATTGAACGGTGCTGCGATAGATAGCTTTACAGATGATGGTGATATTTCTGATTATGCTAAAGATAGCGTGTATGCACTAAAAAATCTTGGACTTATAAACGGTATGGGTGATGGAAGCTTTATGCCGAGGGCAAATGCAACAAGAGCACAGACTGCTCAGATACTTTACTCTGTATCTCTGTTTATGAAATCAAGAAACATATCGTATACGAATTTGACAGGCAGTGACAGATATATGCTTCTTGCCGGAAAGTTTATGGCACTGGATATAATTCCTTTTCCTAACGAGGAAAACGGTATTGTAACGAAAGGTCAGTTTGCAAAATATCTGGCAGGTTTTGTGAATGCTAAAAATTATGAGAAAAGCGATGACAAGACCATATTCAGTGATGTGGTGCCCGGAAGTACATATTACAATGAAATTCGATTTCTTTATGATAACGGTTATATTGATAAGAACAACTCAGTATTTGGGGCTGACAATCCGATAACTCTGGGTGAGGTTGCTATTATCATGTGCCGTGTACTGGGATATGATGTTTATGCTATCGAGAACGGCGGTAATATCAGTTCATACTACAGTGTAGCGGTAAGCAACGATATTATTCCGAATTTGAGAAAGACTATTGATGATACGCTTTCTTTTATGGATATATTGGAGATATTTGATTCGGCGTCCAAGGCATATATGGTTGTGGATGATTTGGATAAATCGTCAATATACTCTATTTCTAATATAACACCTTTGTATTATTATCATAGAATACTTACTCTTGATGATATAGTATATGTATGTGGAACTCGCACATTAGACGGAAGTGGAGGTCTTAGTGCAGATGAAGTGAGAATAGGTTCTTATAGTTTCAGTACGGATATAAAAGATGTATACAGATACCTTGGTTACAGAGTAAACGCTTTTTACGTTGAAGATGATGAAACTCTAAAATTTATTGAGCCGAACCAGAAAAATAATGTCCTTTCATTAGAGCAGGACTTGATTTCAGACTTTGATGGTTCTGTATTGAAATATTATAAAAATGAAACAACAAACTCGGAGAAGAAAGAAACACTTCCGAAGACAATAAATCGCTTGTATAATTACAATTATGTTGCTGAATATGATACAGAAGACATTAAAAACGCTGATGAGGTTATTCTGATAGACAGTAACAATGATGGAATGTATGATACAGTAAATGTAATCAGAGAAGCAATATACTGTATAAATCAGCTTACACCGTATGAAAATACATTATATGATTATTATAATCAGCCGTCGATAAAACTTAATGATTTGGAAACTGTAATTGTATATGACACTGACGAAAAGTTTACATCGATAGGAAATTTAAAGATTTATGATATTCTTTCAGTTATCGAGGATAAACAAAAAGAAAATGCTGTAATTTACATATCGAGGGAAGAAGCTGACGGAGTTGTTAAGAGGACTGCTCGAAACAACGGGAATTTAACAGTTAGTATTGATGATGCGGAGTATGACTTGACAGATATTCTTGCGGCACAAAATACAACATATTCATTATTGTCAGTAGGAAATGCTGTCAGTGTATTGCTTGACCATCGTGGCAGAATAGCATATGCCGAATTTGATGACAATGATGAGGTAAATAACTTTGCATATCTTGCACAAGCTTTTCCGGCAGAGCATAGCGATGGACCATACCTAAAAGTATATACTACATCCGGAAATATGGAAACATTAGAGTTCGCACGGAATGCAAAGGTAAATAACAAAAAAGTAAATGAATATACAGACATTGAAAAGCTATTCAAGGATGTAAATACAGACCCGGATTCAGTTAATCAGCTTATAAGATACAAGCTGAATAATAATGGTGAAATTCAGTCAGTAAAAACTGCACAATATGTAGATGCTGACGAGCTTTATACAACGGCAAGTGTATTCACCCGCAGCACAGACCTTTCTGACACATACTATAATGCAAACTATAGGAGTTTCCCGGGTTATGCAAGACTTTCGGAGAAGACAAAAATAATGTATGTTCCGGCGAGCAAATCATTAATGGACGACTCCCAATATTATGAGATAAAGCAATTTAAAGATTTGAAGTCTGCAACTTTTGGTACGGTGGAACTATATAATATGTCTAAGGACATGGTAGCGGGAATTGCCGTAATACGTTCGGATAATGCAGGAGGAAATGAGCTCACTTACAGTTCTGTTATGGCGGCGGTTAAGAATGTTTCGCTCACTTCTGTTGATGATGACGAGCGTTATTTACTAACTCTTTTATACAATGGTACAGAACAGGAATTTGTGACCGCTGAGGGAGTAGAACTTGAAAGACAGTATAATAGCAGCGAAGGACCTGTTACATCAACCATTGACGAGGGAGACCTTATAAGGATTGCAACGAATGCTAATAATGAAATTGTTGACTATCATAAAATATTTGATTTTGATAACAATGATAATCCCGATGTGGTAATCAGAGGCAATGAATACGGAGAAACAAAGTCATATATCGGTTCTGCAAAGACACTTATCGCATTTGATGACATGGCTGCTAATCCTGATACCGATGTTGTATCGGGACGTATATGGCAAGGCAAAAATCCATACTGGTTCACCGGTGTTCAATATTCAACGGAATTTGGCATTGTAAAATCAATAACAGGTTCATCAATGATTATACAGACATATCCGGGAACAGCAGGAAGCAACAGTCTGGAATGCGAAAGATACTTCAATCTTAAAAATAATCGTGTATATATTTTGGAGGACAGTCGCGAAGGAGTTCATTTGGGAAGTCTTGATGATATAATTCCATCTAATCTTGCAGGAGAGGCAAAAGCTTCGAGAGTGATTATTTCAAGACATAACGATGTGCCATCGATTGCGGCAATAGTAATACGATAAAGGGGGAAGTAACATGAATAAATTAAGAAAAATAATTGCGTTGATGCTTTCTCTGAGTGTAATATTTACAGCGGCAATATCAGTGTTTTCAGCTGAAAACTTTGATGATGACGGCAACAGAGATAATGATGCGGGACTAAGCGATGAGGAACAAAATGTTCTCATTCAAGACTCGCACCCTAAGCATGAACTGGATAACCCCGATGACGCGTACATAGAGGATATTGAATATGATACGTACATTATGGGTAAGAATGAATATGATGAAACAGTAAAAAAGCTTACAGCTTTTGAAATGTGGGTTCCTATTGATGATGGTTCATATCTTCAGCCAATCAAGGCAGGTGAATTTTTTCTGTCAGTGTGCCGCTACATAAACTGTGACTCATTTTATGACGAAGATGCAAACAAAGAAGACATGTGGGAAAAAGCCCATGATATGCTTAAAAGTATGGGATATGTAGATTTCAATATAGATTGTACGGATGAAATAAGTTTTGATAATGCACTCAGAACACTTGTAAATGCTTTGGGGTATAAGCAGATTGCTTATATGTATGGAGGCAATGATAATGCGTATATACAAATTGCCGCAAATTATGATATAACAAAGAACTTTCTGGATAACCGAAGTGCTTCTATCAGAAGAACTGATGCGGCATCTCTTCTTAATGATTCTATAAAGGCCGATGTATACATTTCATATGGAAATAACGGTCATAAAAGCATTAATACTTTAGAGTATTTCAAGGATGCTTATAAAATCACCGGAGTTGTAGAATCTGTTTCAGAGCATGCAATAACGAGTGGTGATACAATATATAAAGGTATTAGAATAGGAGATTATCTTCTTGCCAGTGACCGCAGTGATTTATATGATTACCTTGCGTGTAAGGTGGAGGCATATTACCGAAAGGAAGATTCCGGAGGAAATACTCTCTTATATATCTCTTATCACAAAAATAACAGCATAATAACGATAGACGGCGAAGATATTAAAAGTGTTGAAAATAACATAATACGATACTATAGCGACAATAAAACAAAAAAAGTATCTCTTAATTCATCAGCGAAAGAGATACTTAACGGATTTTCGCCAAAATCGTTAGACGAGGAAGATTTTTATAACTGCGATTATATCAGATTAGTGGATAACGATAACAATGGTAAGTACGATGTTGTTTTTGTATACAAATATGACATAATGGTTGTAAAACGTATTGTAGAGTCGCAGGGAATGATTTATGGTCTGTACAATGATGACCCAAACGGGTCATTAAAGGTAAATTTTGCTGACTGCGACATGACTGACCGTATGGGCAATCCTGTTGATGCTTATTATATAACAGAGGATTCAATTCTATCAGTTGCTAAAGATATTGAAACAAACAAGACAAAGATTATAGTAAGCAATTTGATGTATACCGGTGTAGTAAAGAGCACTAATGGCACTAAAATTAAATTTGAGGACAGGACATATAAGTATTCAACAAATGCTGAATACTATAAAGACGCAAAAGCAATTAAAAATGGAAATAAATATACGGTGTATCTTGATTACCGAGGTAGGATAGCCGGTTATGATTTGCTTAAAACTGACGATATACAATATGGATTCTTAATACAGGCTTGGATTGAGGATAACAGGAGCGATGTGATAGCCAAACTACTTCCTTATACCGGTGATATGAATGAATTCAAACTTGCAAGAAGTACAAAAATTGATGGTTTAACTTGCAAAGGTGCAGAAAAAATAATAACTGCATTAAAAATAGCAGCGGATTATCAGAGGTCTACGCTTGCAACACTGGATTCGTCATATAAGATAATGGCTGATTATAGTGATGACAGTTATGTGTATGTAAGAGTCCCAATTATGTATAAGCTCAACGATGAGGGAGAGATTAAATATATCGATACTCCATATCATAGCGACAATGAAAATCCGGAGTGGAATGATGTATTCCATGACAATTCTATGACAATGTATAACGATTTTTCTAAAAGGACATCTTCCATAAAACCGGGAGGCATGTATCTTAGAAATACACTTGCATTTAATAGTGATAACGGAAATAATGTGGCGATAAATTCAAAGACAAAGGTTTTTGTAGTTCCCGTTTCAAACGATAGAGGGGATATCGGAGATGCATCACAGTATATTAAGACAAATTTAACCTATTTCGATGATTGGGTATATTATCCGCAGACCGGGACACAATACACAACCGAAAATCGCATTGAAGCATATAACGTGGATGAATCTCGGACAGCAGGTGTAATAGTATATTATACAAGTGACGTAATACCTGAGATAGATAAAAAAGTACCCCTTACAGTAGTGGACGAAGTAGTAAAGGCAGTTAATGATAATGATGAGAGTGTAACTCGAATAATCGGCTGGCAGGGTAATGCTCAAATGCAGGTTGACCTTGCAGAAGATGTCTATCTGAAACGTTACTATAATGGACCTAACGGTTCAAAAATTATGTCGGAAGTAAAGCATGGTGATATAATTCGTTATGTTACAAACAGTAAAGGCGAGCTTGTGGATTATGTTAAGGTATTCTCTTTGAAGGATGAAGACAATCCTGATTATGTAAAAACAGGGAATGAAGAAGGAAAAACTGCTGAGACGTCAACACTAAATAAAACAATGATTGCTGTGTCAGACGGAAAGTATGCTGAAAATGGCCATAATACATCACATATATACAATGCCATTGGTAGCTATAATTACGGTGCAATGTATAGATTGGTATATGGTACGTTGCTTTACAGAAACGGAACAAATCTTGTTCTGAAAACAAAGGTTGATACTGCTCTGGGACAGACAGACAAAATTGAAATAGCTGATTTCTCGGGATATAATGTGTTGTTTATTGATGAGACTACAAATAGAATATATGTTCCCACAGAGGATGATTTGCTCGCAGAGCAGAGTGCAGGAGAGGCAGCATCAAAGGTAATCCTTCATACCGAAGGCGGTAAACAGCGTCAACTAATTATAATAAAAAGGGCTGGATAAAAGCTCCTTTTATCTACTGCATAAATCGAACACAACAAATGAGAGACTGACTTATCTACAGACAGAAAATCCGAGGCGTGATACGTCAGAAATTGCACTTTCATTATATCAGTTTAAGCAACAAGATGGATATATACACGAATGACTGTCGTGTAATTTACGCATAAATTTATTATAGTAGGAGGAGTGATAAAAAGTGAATATTGATAAAGCGATTACATATGCGGAGAGCATCGTAAGAAAAAGCTTAAATTATTTCTATGATTGTTTTCCTACAGAACAAAGTGAAAATCTTGTGTTCAAAAAATTTGAGAACGTTTCATGGACTACCGGATTTTATGAGGGGATATTATGGCTTATGTATGAGCTTACAGGTGATAAAGCTTTTTATAATTCGGCAAAGCATCACAGTGAAATGTTTCATAAGAGGTTGGTTGATCGAGTTGAACTGGAGCATCATGATATGGGCTTTTTGTTTACACTTTCAAGCGTCGCCGATTATCGAATAACAGGAGATGAACAGGCGAAGCAGGATGGAATTGAGGCGGCAGAATGGCTTTTGAAGCGTTATCAGCCAAAAGGTAAATTTATTCAGGCGTGGGGTGCTATGGATGATTCGCAAAGTTATAGATTTATTGTTGACTGTATGTTAAATATTCCGCTTCTATTCTGGGCGAGCGAAGTGACAGGCTACAAAAAGTATTATGACGCCGCCTATAATCATATGCAGACATCAATCGCAAATATTATCCGTCCTGATGCGTCTTCATATCACACCTTTTTCTTTGATCCTGTAACCAATAAGCCGCTTCGGGGAGAAACTCATCAGGGATTTTCCGATGACAGCAGTTGGGCGAGAGGACAATCATGGGCAGTATATGGTCTTGCTCTATGTTACCACTATACTAAAGAGAAGTCGATTTTGCCGTTGTTTGAACGGGTTACGCATTATTTTATTGACCATCTTCCGGAGGATTCTGTTCCGTATTGGGATTTGATTTTCTCCGATGGTAGCGATGAACCACGGGATACCTCCGCAGCAGTGGTTGCGGTGTGCGGAATTCTTGAAATGGAAAAATATTATCACAATCAGGAATTCCTTGATGCGGCGGAAAAGATGATGACAAGTCTTTCGGAAAAGTACACGACAGTAGATTATCCTCAAAGCAACGGAATTATAAAAGACGGTATGTACAGCAGAAAACACGGTCATGAGCCGGAATGTACAAGTTGGGGAGACTACTTCTATCTTGAAGCATTAATGCGCATGAAAAAAAGCGATTGGAAAATTTATTGGTAAGGAGAACAAATATGAAATATGGATATTTTGACGATTTGAATAAGGAATATGTAATAGAGACTCCGAGAACGCCGCTTCCATGGATAAATTATCTTGGAACAAACGGATTTTTCTCATTAATTTCAAACACCTCCGGCGGCTATTGCTTCTACAAGGACGCAAAGCACAGAAGAATTCTGAGATACCGATACAACAATATCCCTGCGGATAACGGTGGACGCTATTTTTACATAAACGATAATGGCGATTGCTGGACACCCTCGTATATGCCGATGAAAAAAGAGCTTGATTTTTATGAGTGTCGTCACGGTATGGGTTACACAAAAATCACCGGCGAGCGAAACGGCGTCCGCGTTGAGCAGACAGCTTTTGTTCCTGTGGACGATAACTGCGAAATACATAGAATTAAGGTGACAAATACAAGCGGTGAGGCTAAAAACATAAATCTGTTTTCATTCGTTGAATTCTGTCTTTGGAACGCTCAGGACGATATGCTTAACTATCAGCGTAACCTCAATACGGGCGAGGTGGAAATTGACGGCAGCGCTATATACCATAAAACAGAATACCGTGAGAGAAGAAACCATTACGCTTTCTATTCAGTAAATACCGAAATAAGTGGTTTTGACACAGACAGAGACACTTTCCTTGGAGCCTTTAACGGTCTTGACACTCCTGACAAAGTAATAAATGGCAAGAGCGGCAATTCAGTAGCTTCGGGCTGGTATCCTATCGCATCTCATCAGATTGACGTGTCACTTGACGCGGGAGAAAGCCGCGAATACATATTTGTTCTTGGATATATTGAGAATGAAAAGGACGAGAAATTTGAAAGCCTTAATGTAATCAATAAGACAAAGGCAAAGGAAATGATTGCAAGATATGAATCATCAGCACAATGCGACGCGGAGCTTGATAAACTTAAATTGTACTGGGATAATCTCCTTTCGGTGTTTACTCTTGAGTCAAACGATGAAAAGCTTAACCGCATGGTAAACATATGGAATCCGTATCAGTGTATGGTGACCTTTAATATGTCAAGAAGTGCATCATATTACGAAAGCGGTATCGGCCGGGGAATGGGATTTCGCGATTCAAATC
>NZ_JBKVWU010000021.1:0-28830 GCF_046972485.1 Hominilimicola sp. | reverse complement strand
CCTTATAGGTGAAGGAAAAATTTTAAGAAACATAATCGAAAATGACGAAGTACCGAATATGATATTTTACGGTCCGAGCGGAGTCGGTAAAACTACCATTGCAAACATAATCGCTCAAAAAACGGGTAAAACTTTGCATAGACTTAATGCGACAACTGCGTCCGTTGCGGATATAAAAAATATTGTATCAACGCTTGACAGCTTTTTGGCAATGGACGGAGTATTGCTGTACCTTGACGAAATACAGCATTTTAATAAGAAACAACAACAGTCTTTGCTTGAATTTATGGAAAACGGCAAGATAACGCTTATCGCAAGTACAACGGAAAATCCGTATTTTTATGTGTATAATGCGGTGCTTTCGAGAAGTGTTGTGTTTGAATTTAAACAGATTGAACCGAGCGAGATTGAAAAGGCACTTGAAAGAGCGGTTGAAGAATTAAAACAATCGGATTATAAAGGCTTTGACGTAACCGTTGACAAAGACGCAATACGGCATATGGCGCACGTTTCAAACGGAGATGTGAGAAAGGCTTTAAATTCGCTTGAAGTTGCATTTATTGCAACACCGCCAAACAAAGATAAAAAAATACACATATCGCTTGACACGGCGGTACAGGCAACGCAAAAAAAAGCTATGCGTTACGACCGTGACGGTGACAGTCATTATGATATTTTAAGTGCGTTTCAAAAATCAATAAGAGGTTCAGATCCGGATGCGGCAGTTCATTATCTTGCAAGACTTGTTTCGGCAGGTGATTTGCCGAGCATTTGCCGCAGACTTTTGGTTATTTCGGCAGAGGATATAGGACTTGCATATCCCCAGGCTATATCGGTCGTGAAAGCTTGTGTTGACAGTGCCCTGCAGCTTGGTTTCCCAGAGGCGAGAATACCGCTTGCGGAAGCGGTTATTTTACTTGCAACCGCACCAAAATCAAATTCGGCAATAATGGCGATTGACAGTGCGTTGAGTGATATTGAGGGTATGGATACGGGCGATATACCGGAACATCTGAAAGATTCGCATTACGGCGGAGCAAAAAAACTCGGTCACGGAACAGAGTACAAATATCCGCACAGTTATGAAAATCATTATGTCAAACAGCAATATTTGCCTAACAACATTATGGACACTAAATATTACGATTTTGGGGACAATAAAACCGAACAGTCGGCAAAAGTTTATTGGGACAGAATAAAGAAAGGAATTTGATTTATGAAAGACGGATTTGTAAGATGTGCAAGCGCAACTGTTGATATAAAGGTTGCGGACACTGATTATAATACATCAAATATAATAAAGGCAATCGAAGACGCGGCTCAAAATAATATAAAGCTTATAGTATTTCCGGAACTTTGCATAACGGGATATACTTGCGGTGATTTGTTTTTGCAGAAAATATTGCTTGACAGTGCAAAAGACAGCTTAATCAAAATAGCAAAAGCAACGGAAAATCTTGATATAACCGCCGTTGTCGGACTTCCGTACGTTGCGGAGCAGACGCTTTATAATTGTGCCGCAGTGGTAAACGGGGGACACATAAAAGGTCTTGTTCCGAAACTCAATATTCCAAACTATGCCGAATTTTATGAGGTAAGACATTTTACGGCCGGTAAAAATGAAGTGACATATGTGAATATAAACGGTGAAGAAATACCGTTCGGTGCAAATATATTATTTAAAACAGATGCGTGTGAAGATTTTGTTCTTGCGGTTGAAATTTGCGAGGATTTGTGGACGGCTATGCCACCGTCGGTCAACCACGCGCTTGCAGGTGCAACAATTATAGCAAATCTTTCTGCGAGCAATGAAGTTATTGCAAAAGATGAATACCGCGAAATGCTTGTAAAAAGTCAGTCTGCAAAACTTTATTGCGGTTATATTTATTCCGATGCGGGATACGGCGAATCAACGACTGACCTTGTATTTGCAGGTGATAATATGATTGCCGAAAACGGCACGATTTTGGCAAGAAGTAAAAGATTTAACAACGAATGTGTATATACCGAGCTTGATTTGGAAAGACTTGTGGGTGAGAGAAAAAAGAGCAATACCTATAATATAGTCGGCAGTGAAAAATATATGAGTGTAAAACTTGATATGAATATCGGGGACACTAAAATAACACGATATGTCGATAAACAGCCGTTCGTTCCGTCAGACGACAAAAAGCGTGAAAAACGCAGTGAAGAAATCCTTTCAATTCAGTCGCTGGGACTTAAAAAGCGACTTGACCATACACATGCCAAAACGGCTGTTGTGGGTGTAAGCGGAGGACTTGACTCGACACTTGCACTTTTGGTAACTGTGCGTGCATTTGACAGTCTTAATCTTGACAGAAAGAATATAATCGCGGTAACAATGCCGTGTTTCGGTACAACGGACAGAACGTATAACAATGCGGTTAATTTTGCAAATTCGCTTGGTGTTACATTAAAAGAAGTAAATATCAAAGCGGCAGTAAATCAGCATTTTGCGGATATAGAACACGATCCGAATGTCTATGACGTGACATATGAAAATTCTCAGGCGAGAGAAAGAACTCAAATTCTTATGGACGTTGCAAACAAAAGCGGCGGTTTGGTAATAGGTACCGGTGATATGTCCGAGCTTGCACTCGGCTGGGCAACGTATAACGGCGACCATATGTCGATGTACGGCGTTAATGCAGGTGTTCCGAAAACACTCATTCGCTACCTTGTTGATTACGAAGCGAAACGTACAAATAACGATATATTGAAGAAAACATTACAGGACATATTGGATACACCTGTAAGTCCCGAACTTCTTCCGCCGAAAGACGGAAAAATATCTCAAAAGACCGAACATATTGTCGGTCCGTATGAACTTCACGATTTCTTTTTGTATCATCTTATGCGTTTTGGTTCAAAACCGTCAAAGATACTGAGATTGGCTGAAGTTGCGTTTGATGGGATATACGACAGAGAAGTTATACTTGAATGGTTAAAGGTATTTTACAGAAGATTTTTTGCACAGCAATTCAAACGTTCGTGCCTGCCTGACGGTCCGAAAGTAGGAAGTGTTGCTCTTTCTCCGAGAGGCGATTGGCGAATGCCGTCCGACGCCTCATATCAAATTTGGGCGAAGGAGCTTGAAACACTTTAACGCCCTATTCTATGGAGGGATTTCGGTGTCAAAGAGTAAAGTTTGTTTAATTTTATCGGCATTTATTTACGGATTTGCACCGATACTGGCTAAATTTGCATACAAAAGCGGAGCAAACGGAATTACGCTTACTTTTTTGCGTACATTCCTAATGCTGCCGCTTTTATTTTTTATAATGATTTTCAGAAAAGTGTCGTTTAAACTTACAAAAAAAGAGCTTATAGATATAATTCTACTTGGTGTGGTGGGTGGCTCGTTTTCAATGATTTCACTTTATGCCGCATATGACTATATCTCAACAGGACTTGCGACAACGCTCCATTTTATATATCCGCTTATAATAGTAATAACTTCGGCGGTAGTGTACAAAGAAAAAATCAAGAAGATAAAACTTCTTGCGGTTATGCTTGTCACGCTCGGAATGTTTATGTTTGTTGACCTTAATAATACAGCCGATAAAATCGGCGTGATACTTGCGATTTTGTCGGGAATATTTTATAGCTTTTATGTCGTTTATATGTATCGTTCCAAACTTGACGAAATGGACTATATAAAACTTACGTTTTATCTTATGATTATTATGAGTATCGGCACATATATTTTCGGTTTGACAACTGATAGCTTGGTGTTTGAGAAAATGGATTATAAAGCATGGATACTGTCGGTGGCTATATCACTTATTATAACGCTTGGAGCAGTGCCGCTTTTTCAAGTGGGAGTACGCTGTGAGGGTGCGTCAACTGCTGGAATAGTATCGGCGTTTGAGCCGATTACTTCAATAATACTCGGTGCGATATTCTTGGGCGAAACAATGGGATTGGTGCAGTATATCGGCGGTGGTTTGATTATTATAGGGGTAATTTTGACGGAAAAATACGATTAACTCTTCTTTAACTTGACAATATTGTATATATTATGATATTATATATGTATTCTAATATGTAGTATATATAAGAATACTAAAAGCAATACGTGAAAGGGGAGAACAGATATGGATACTAATTCAGAAAATGTTGTGGAAGTAAAGGATAAAGTTATTGAAAGGGTAAAGGTATTTGATAAAAAGAAATTAGCGATAATTATACCTATTGCAATTATATTGATTGCCGCAATAATCGTGTTTGCAAACAGAAATTTTATTATGGGCAATTATAATTGCGGAAAAGGAAATTATCAAGCGGCAATTACATATTATTCAAAGATAAAAAAGATTAAGGGTAAAACACTGTCTCAATATCAAAATTTGCGTACATATGAGAGCGGTAAGGACGCGTTAATTAGAGATGATATGCAAACGTTATCATCTGTTGTTGCGAACTTGAAAAATGTAACTACCGAATATCCTACAAAATCGGAAATCAACCAATTAAATATTGATTATGAAAAACGCAACGAAGAAATAAAAAAGAATGATACACAAATAGAAGAAGTTACAAAACTTTTTTCTGATGTGACAAAGGTTTCGGACATAATCGGCAAATGTGATGAATTAAAGAAAAACAAACTTACACAGTCACAGATAAGTCAAGTGGACGAAATTAAAAAAGTGGCGTCTGCATATGTTGAAATAAAGGGCGAATTTGACAAAGGCAATAATGAGGCTGTTGTTGAAAAAGTCGGTCAAATATCGGGAGTTTATCAGAAGTACGGTATAAGTAAAAATATTGATGAATTTAAGGATAAGGCACAAGCCGCTATAGAAGAAAGAAAATTGATTGACGAAAAATTAAAAAATATAAGAGATAATTTTAATGCCGGAAACTTTGACAGTTCACTTAACGAGGCAGATGAATTGCTGAAAATGAACTTGAAAGAGGAAGAAAAAAAGGAAGTCGAAACGATAAAATCAACTTCGGAAACGAAAGTGGCAGAGGCGAAAGCAAAAGCTGAACAAGAGGCGGCAGCGGCAAGACAAAAAGCCATTGATGAGGCTATAAAAGTAAATGCATCTACTTTATATGAGGAATTCAACACAAATAATGTTGGTGCGGAAAACAAATATAAAGGTAAAATGCTTTTGGTAACGGGTACTGTTTATAATATAGACAAAACTTTCTTCTTGGGAACGGCATATGTAAATCTTATGGCGGGATATGTGGCAGACGGTGTAACGGCATATTTTTCTTCTGAAGGCAAGTCGCAAATCACCAATGTTTCGCAAGGACAAACTATAACTGTTTTAGGAAGATGTTCAGGACGAAGTCTTGGAAGTGCAATTTTAAATGATTGTGTTTTAGTAAATTAAATAAATTTTGATAAAGACAGCGTATGCTGTCTTTATTTTTGCCAAATACCTTGATTTTTTTCTGTGTTTGTGTAATAATACATATTGGATAATAATGCGGAGATAAAAATATGAGAAAAGTTAATACCACAATTAAATATATAGAACCGTATTCAATCGCGGAAGATGCCGGAATTGAAGTCGGGGATAAGCTGATAAGCATTAACGGACACGATTTTCACGATATACTGGAATATCGCTATCTTACAGCCGAATATGAAGTTACTCTCGAAATACTGAAAAAGGACGGTACTACCGAAGTTATAACGGTTGAAAATGATTACGACGATATAGGTATTGAATTTGAAGAGGGACTTATTGACGAGGCACAAAGTTGTCGAAATAAGTGTATATTCTGTTTTATAGATCAGTTGCCTAAAGGTATGCGTGAAACGGTTTATTTTAAAGATGATGATACGAGATTATCGTTTTTGCAGGGAAACTATGTAACGCTTACGAATATGTCAGACGAAGAAATAGACAGACTTATAAAAATGCGTGTCTCGCCGATTAACGTATCGGTTCAGGCAACCAATCCCGAACTTAGATGTAAAATGCTGAATAATCGTTTTGCGGGTAAGTGCTATGACATAATGAAAAAGTTTGCGGCTAATAATATTTATATGAACTGTCAGATAGTGCTTTGTCCCGAAATTAATGACGGCAAGGAACTTGACAGGTCAATATCCGAACTGGCGGCACTGTTCCCGAATGTAAACAGTGTATCAATCGTTCCTGTCGGTCTTACACGCTATCGTGACGGACTTTATCCGCTGAAACCGTTTACAAAGGAAACTTCCGCACAAACAATAAAGCAAGTTGAGACTTGGCAGAAAAAACTGTATGATAAACTTGGAACAAGGCTAATTTATCTTTCTGACGAATTTTATTTGAATGCGGAATTGCCTATACCTGACGCAGAAGTGTATGAGGGTTTTCCGCAGCTTGAAAACGGTGTAGGATTGATTGCCAGTATGGCAGAAGAATTTGATTCGGCAATTAAACTTGTGAAAAACAAAAAGTATGACAGAAATGTAACTCTTGTAACAGGTGAGGCGGCGGCATCTTTTATAACGGGTTTGTCGGAACGTCTTATGGAAAAGACAGACGTAAAGATAACTGTTTATGCGATAAAAAACAACTTTTTCGGCGGAGGCGTAAACGTTTCGGGACTTGTCACGGGCGGAGATATAATCGACCAGCTTAAAGACAAGCCTATAGGGGATATAATGCTTATTCCGCACAGTATGCTGAGAGATGAAGACGGGATTTTTCTTGATGATTTGACTGTATCAGACGTTGAAGAAGCGTTGAATGTGAAGATAGAGCCTGTCATAAATGACGGATATGAATTTATTGAGAAAATCTTGGGAGAAGAACTTGAATTTTAAAAGGAGAAGAATATGAAACCATTGGTAGCGATAGTCGGCAGACCGAACGTCGGAAAATCGACTCTGTTTAATAAGATAACAGGAAAGAGAATAAGTATAGTAGAGGACACACCGGGTGTAACGCGTGACAGAATTTATTCTGATGCAGTGTGGCTTGATAAGCACTTTACGCTTATCGACACAGGCGGTATCGAGCCTGCGTCAAAGGACGAAATCCTTGTACAAATGCGCCGTCAGGCACAGCTTGCCATTGAAATGGCAGACGTTGTTGTGCTTATGACAAACGTAAAGGACGGTGTTACGGCAAACGACCAGGACGTTGCACAAATGCTTTTAAAGGCGAAGAAAAAGATTGTGCTTGCCGTAAACAAGGTTGACAATACAGGCGATCCGCCGTTTGAATTTTATGAGTTTTATAATTTGGGACTTGGCGATCCGATTGCTATTTCATCAACTCACGGTTTGGGTGTAGGTGATTTGCTTGACGAAGTTACTCACTTGTTCCCTGAGGACGCAGATACGTCAGATGACGAGGACGAAATTAAAGTTGCGGTAATCGGTAAACCTAATGCAGGTAAGTCGTCGCTTATAAATAAAATTTTGGGTGAGGACAGAGTTATTGTAAGTAACATCGCAGGAACAACGCGTGACGCAATCGACTCACATTACGAAAAGAACGGCGACAAGTATTTGTTTATAGATACCGCCGGTATGAGAAAACGCGGTAAAATTGACGAAAACGTAGAGCGTTACAGTGTTGTACGTTCGCTTGCGGCGGTTGACAGAAGTGACGTGTGCGTTATTATGATTGACGCAAACGAGGGTATTACAGAACAGGACACAAAGGTTGCCGGCTATGCTCACGAGCAGGGTAAGGCTTGTATTTTTGCGGTTAATAAGTGGGATATTGTTTCTAAAGACACAAAGACTATGAAAAACTTTACAATGCGTGTGCGTGAAGAATTTGCGTTTATGTCGTATGCGGAAATTATATTCATCAGTGCAAAGACAGGTCAGAGAGTTGACAAGCTTTTGGAACTTATCAAGAAAGTAAATGAGCAGCACAAGAGAAGAATTACAACCGGTATGCTTAACGACGTCTTAAACGAAGCAATGGCAAAGCAACAGCCGCCATCAGACAAGGGCAGACGTTTAAAGGTTTATTACGGTACACAGGCCGCAACAGCACCGCCGACATTTATTTTGTTCGCAAATTCGAAGGATTTGTTCCACTATTCATATTTGAGATTTATCGAAAATCAAGTGCGTGAGGCATTTGGTTTTGAGGGAACACCTATAAAGTTTATCGTAAGAGAGAAAAATGAAAAGAAGATGTAATGGGAGATAGTTATGACATATTTAATAATTGCCCTGACGGCAATAGTATCATATTTAATCGGTTCGGTTAATTTTTCTATACTGCTTTCAAAAATGCTGAGCGGTAAGGATATCCGTGAAAGCGGTTCGGGAAATGCGGGCGCAACGAATATGCTAAGAACATACGGCAAGAAAATGGGTGTTATAACACTGTTGCTTGACGTGTTAAAAGGCATAGTCGTGATACTTTTATCAAGATTTGTAAAAAATATTGCGGGTACAGATGAAATATATCCTGTTATAAGCTATATCGCAGGTGTATGCGTAATTCTCGGTCATAATTTTCCGCTTTACTTCGGATTTAAAGGCGGCAAAGGCGTTGCGACTTCGCTGGGCGTTGTGTTAATGCTTGACTGGAAAGTCGGACTTATTGTGGCTGTTGTTGCAATAGCGGTTATGGCAGTAACAAGGTATGTATCGCTCGGTTCAATCTTGGGCGGTGCAATGTACATAGTTATAGAAATCGTTAAAATGATTGTTACAAAGAACGTTGATGCAATTCAGCTTGTGTGCGTTGTTATTATCGGCGGACTTTTAATAGCAAGACATCATGCAAATATAAAGAGATTACTTAGCGGTACGGAAAACAAACTTGGAGCAAAAAAAGGAGAAGTAAAATGAAAATTGCAGTAATTGGCTCAGGCGGTTGGGGAACTGCCATAGCGATACTTTTATCTTCAAGAGGACATAATGTATATTTATGGTCGTGGATACAGGAAGAAACGGACAGACTGAAAAAAGACAGAGAAAACAAAGAATTTTTGCCGGGAGTGAAATTTCCGGATACAATTTATTGCAGTCACGATATGGCTGAATGTACAGACGGAGCGGAGCTTATTATAACAGCCGCACCGTCACCGGCAACGAGAACAACGGCGAAACAGCTTTCGCCGCACGTTAAAGAGGGACAGAAAATAGTAAATATATCAAAGGGACTTGAAGAAGGTACACTTTTACGTCTTTCACAGGTGTATAAAGAAGAAATTCCGCAGGCGGATATATCTGTTATGAGCGGCCCGTCACACGCAGAAGAGGTTTCAAGAGGACTTCCTACAACAAATGTTGTTGCGTCGGAGCATATTGATACGGCTAAATTTATTCAAGACGTGTTTATGGGCGATATGTTCAGAGTGTACACTTCAACCGATATAATCGGTGTTGAACTTGGCGGAGCACTTAAAAACGTTATCGCACTTTGTGCGGGAATAAGTGACGGACTTGGTTACGGCGACAATACAAAAGCGGCACTTATGACAAGAGGTCTTGCTGAAATTGCAAGACTCGGCAAGGCTATGGGTGCAAATGAAAAGACATTTATGGGACTTAGCGGTGTAGGTGATTTGATTGTAACTTGCACAAGTATGCATTCGAGAAACAGACGTGCCGGAATACTTTTGGGTCAAGGCAAGAGTTTAAAGGAAACTTTGGAAAGCGTTCATATGGTTGTTGAGGGTGTAAACACCGCAACGGCGGCATATGAAATGGCACACAAATATAATGTTGAAATGCCTATTGTTGAAGAAGCTTATAATATTTTGTACAATGGCAGAAATGCAAGAGAAGCGGTATTATTGCTTATGACGCGGGAGAAAAGAGAAGAAAAATGAATGTAATCGTAGTAGGCGGCGGTAAGGTCGGAAGAAAGCTTGTAGAGGATTTTAATTATGAGGGCGATGACGTAGTTCTTATTGATATTAAAAGTGAAATCTGCGACCGAATTCAAGATGATTATGATGTAAGGTGCGTATGCGGGAGCGGTACTGACCTTGAAGCTTTGCGCGAGGCGGAGGCTAACAAGGCAGACATATTTATTGCTGTTACGGAAAATGACGAATTTAACGCACTTTGTACCGTTATGGCTAAAAAACTCGGTGCGGGCAGATGTGTTGCAAGAGTGAGAAACAGAGAATATTTTAAACAGCTTGATTTTATGCGTAACGCTCTCGGAATAAATCTTATAGTAAATCCCGAATACGCAACTGCTTGCGAAATATCGAGAATACTTCGTTTTCCTGCCGCAATCAAAACAGAAACTTTCGCAAAAGGCAGAATTGAACTTATTGAATTTAACATCAGTTCGGATAACGCACTTTGCGGAAAAGCTATTTTTGAGATATACAAAAAGTTTAAGATAAAACTTCTTATATGTGCGGTGCAACGCGGTAACGAGGTGTATATTCCGAACGGTGATTTTGTTATCGAAAGCGGAGATAAACTTCACATAACCGCATCTCACAGAGATGTTGCGAAATTTATGCGTGAGATAGGTGTTATAAACACAAAGGTTAAAACCGCAATTATAATCGGCGGCGGAAGAATATCGTTTTATCTTGCGAAACAGCTTCTTGAAAGCGGCATAAGGGTTAAAATTATAGAACACAATATGAACAGATGTAAGGAATTGACCGAGCATTTGCCGAAAGCGGATATTGTGTGTGCCGACGGAACGGATAAGCACGTTCTTGCACAAGAGGGCATTGACAGAGTTGATTCGCTTGTTGCACTGACGGGTATTGACGAAGAAAATATGATTATATCAATGTATTCGCAGTCAAGATTTGTCGATAAGATTGTAACAAAGGTAAACCGTCTTTCGTTTGCGGAGCTTATGGAAAACACAGGCGTGTACAGTATCGTTACGCCTAAAAACATAACCGCGAATATTATAATCGGTTACGCAAGAGCAATGAAATCGGCAAAGGATACGGAAATGAGAACTCTTTACCGAATAGTAAACAATAAAGCCGAAGCTATGGAATTCAGAGTTACAAGAGAATCCGAGCTTACTTCAAAATCGCTTTCACAGATTAAGATGAAACGTAATGTTTTGATTGCGGCAATTCTCAGAAATAACAAGATTATACTGCCGGACGGTGAGAGTAAACTTGAAGTCGGTGATACTGTTGTGATTGTGACAACACATCATATTACCACACTCGGCGATATACTTGCATAGCGGTTACGAAAGGAAAAGATATGAATTATAGGATGATAGCATATTCCGTAGGACGAATACTTGTAGCCGTTGCGGCAACAATGCTTGCACCTTTGGGATTGTCTTTGTTTTACGGTGAGTCAATAGCTTTGGCGTATGTAATACCGATAGTAATATCCGTATTAATCGGACTTTGTGTATCTGCAAAAGCACCGAAAAATAAAAGCCTTTACGGACGTGACGGAATGTTTATCGTTGCGATAGGCTGGATTGTAATATCAATAATCGGTTGTCTGCCGTTTTATATCAGCGGTCAGATACCAAGTTTTGTGGACAGTTTTTTTGAAACGGTGTCAGGTTTTACAACAACCGGTTCATCTATACTTACAAATGTCGAGGCGCTTGACAAGAGCTTGCTTTTTTGGCGAAGTTTTACCCATTGGCTCGGCGGTATGGGTGTACTTGCGTTTGCAATGGCAATTTTTTCGTCAAAGGATACAAGAACAACTCATATGATGAGAGCGGAAATGCCGGGACCTGTTGTAGGCAAACTTGCAAGCAGATGGCAGTTTTCACTTAGAATACTTTACGGAATATATATAGCACTTACGGTCATTGAATTTGTGCTTTTGCTGTTCGGCGGTATGCCTGTATTTGACAGCTTGCTCCATACATTCGGCACAGCCGGTACAGGTGGTTTCGGAATAAAGAATAGTTCCGTTGCGTATTATAACAGTGCATATATCGATTATGTTATCGGTATATTTATGATGTTGTTCGGATTGAATTTTAACGTGTATTTCTTGATAATTGCAAGAAAATTCTCACAGATAAAGAGTAATGACGAAGTTAAGTGGTATATAGGAATGATGATAGGTGCGACGGTAATTATTGCACTTAATATTATGCCTGTGTATCACGGATTTGGCAGAGCATTCAGATATTCATTTTTCCAAGTGTCGTCAATTATGACAACGACGGGATATTCAACTGCCGACTTTGTTCGTTGGCCTATGCTTTCGCAGATTATACTTGTACTATTGATGGTAGTCGGCGCGTGTGCAGGCTCAACAAGCGGCGGTATGAAAGTTACAAGATTTATTATACTTATGAAAACAGCCACTCACTCAATAAAAAAGGCGGTAAGTCCGCGAAGTGTATTTTCGGTTAAGGTTGACGGCAAAACGGTTGAAAAGAATATCGTAAACGGTGTGTTGGGATATTTCGTTGTATATATGTTGTTTGCGGCTGTGTCAATTCTCCTTATCAGCTTTGATAATAAGGACTTCACAACAACGGTTACTGCCGTAATTGCGACTATGAACAACATTGGTCCGGGATTGGGATTGGTAGGCCCGACAGGCAGTTTTGCCGATTTTTCGGCATTGTCAAAAATAGTGATGTCAATAGGTATGCTTGTAGGCAGACTTGAATTTTATCCGATACTTATATTGTTTTCGCCGTATGCGTGGAAACGAACTTAAAGAGCCTGACGACAGCTCCGAAAATCACATCGGAAGATGTGATTTTTGAGTATTTTTTGGAGAAAGCAAATAAATATGAATATTATCAGAAAATTTTTATTTCACAAAAGAATAAATACGGCAAGACGTATTTCGTTTGGATTTGCGTTGATTATCCTTGTCGGAGCATTACTTTTAATGTTGCCGATTTCGTCAAAAGAAAGAGTTGTGACGCCGTTTTTGTCGGCACTGTTTACAACAACGTCCGCAACTTGCGTAACAGGACTTACGCTTATAAATGTCGGTGCATATTTCAGCTTGTTCGGACAAGCGGTGATACTGTTTTTAATTCAGCTCGGCGGTTTGGGATTTATGACGATACTTTGTATTGTGTTTATAGTTTCAAACCGACAAATCGGACTTAGAAACAGAATGCTTATAGCACAGACAATGGGTACGGAAAGCCTTGAGGGAATAGTCAAACTTGCAAAGCACGTTTTGCATATAACGGGAATTATAGAATTGTTGGGCGCGATAGTGCTTTCAATACGTTTTGTACCGAAATACGGATTTTTTAAAGGAATGTGGTTTAGTATATTTCATTCCGTATCGGCATTTTGCAATGCGGGATTTGATATAATCGGTGACGGAAAAAGTATGCTTTCATACAGACACGATCCGCTTGTACTTTGTACGCTTGCGATACTTGTTGCCATAGGCGGATTGGGTTTTATTGTGTGGGAGGATATTATCGCAAAAAAATCGTGGAAAAAACTTAACGTGTATTCAAAAGTAATAATTTTGGCACAGATATTTTTTATTGTCGTGGGTACATTTGTGTATTTCATTCTTGAATACGGCAACATAAATACAATCGGTGCTGAAAGTGTCGGTCAGAAAATATTGGCGTCATTCTTTCAGTCGGTCACAACAAGAACGGCCGGATTTGACGCACTTATACAGAATAATTTAACCGACTTGTCAAAGGCTTGGGGAACGGTGCTTATGATGATAGGTGGCGCTTCAGGCTCGACTGCGGGCGGCGTAAAGCTCGGAACGGCTGTACTTGTAATAATGACTTTGATTTCCGTATTGCGTGGCAAATCTGATGTTGTTATTCACGGCAGAAGAATTGCACACACGACTATTCTTCAAGCAATGGCATTGCTTGTATTGTGGCTTGTGCTTGTTGTGGGCGGTTCGGTGCTTATAAGTTATATTGATAATCAAGATTTGATAAATTCGATATACGAAGTGGCGTCGGCATACAGTACGGTCGGTCTTTCGGTCGGTGTATCGGGGAGCGCGTCCACATTTACAAAGATTTTGCTTATTGTATATATGTTCTTCGGCAGAGTGGGCATTATGACTATAAGCGTTGTGTTTATGACTCGCATCAGAAAAACTAATGATATAAGGTATCCGGAATGTAATTTCATTGTCGGATAGCAGAAAGGCTAAGGATTTGTTATGAAAACTTTTACAGTAATAGGATTGGGCAGATTCGGAACATCTGTTGCAACGCAACTTTTTAATATGGGTTATGAAGTGCTTGCGATAGACAAAAATATGGATAAAATAAACGCTATTGCAAATTTGGTAACAAGAGCGGCTTGTACCGACGCAAAAGACGAAAGCTTGTTAAAACAACTTGGAGTGAAAAACTCGGATTGTGCAATCGTGTGTATCGGCGGTGACGATATAACGGACAGCGTACTTACAACTCTTGCACTAAAAGATATGGGAGTTAAGCAGGTTGTCTGTAAAGCAAAGGATAATATGCACAAAACCGTACTGAAAAAAGTCGGTGCGGATAATGTTATAATTCCCGAACAGGAGGCAGGCATTAAAGCCGCAATAGAACTTGTTTCTGACAGATTGCTTGATATAATCGAATTGTCGGACGAATACAGTATTGTGGACGCTGTTGTACCGAACACATGGATAGGCAAGAGCATTATGGAATTGTCTGTTCGTAAAAAATATAACGTAAATATTGTTGCGATAAAGAGTAATAACGGCGGTAAGGTGAATATTTCACCTGAACCCGAATACAAATTTAAAGATACCGATATTGTCGTGCTTGTAGGAGATACCGAGTCGATAAACAGATTGGAAAGTATATAAAAGACTGTATATAAAAAGTATTGCTGAAAATGCAATACTTTTTTTGTTTGTTTTAAACAAGAAAGTAATGAATTATATATGAAAAACTTACAAAGAATAAAAATATCAAAAAAACTATTGACAAAAGTTTAACAATCTCATATAATAGTGTTGTAAAGATTGATAAATAAATAACGATAAAAATTTATCAATCTAAATAAACAAAGTCAATAATAAAAATTCGGAAGATTTCATACTATGTCAAAACAGAGTCTTCTGTAAAAACATCTTATCAGCCTACAATAAGATGCAAAGAAAAACTAACAACCCGTAGGCAGAAAGGCTATGGAATTATTATGGCAGAGATTAACGTAAATGAAATGATTGACGGCTACGTTGCAAAAGCACAAAAGGCTTTGGACGAATTTATGGCACTTAATCAAGAACAGATTGACACAATCGTAAAGGCAATGACTCTTGCAGGTCTTGACAAGCATATGGAGCTTGCAAAGATGGCTGTTGAGGAAACAGGCAGAGGCGTGTATGAGGACAAAATAACCAAGAATATGTTTGCAACAGAATATGTTTATCATTCAATCAAGAATGAAAAAACAGTTGGTGTTATTGCTGAAAACGACCTTGAAGATTACGAAATTATAGCAGAGCCTGTAGGCGTTGTATGTGGTGTTACACCTGTTACAAACCCTACATCGACAACAATGTTTAAGGCTTTGATTTCCGTTAAGTCAAGAAACCCTATTATTTTCGGTTTCCATCCGGGCGCTCAAAAATGCAGTGCGGCGGCTGCTAAGATAGTTCTTGACGCGGCAGTTGCGGCAGGTGCGCCTGAAAACTGTATACAGTGGATTGAATACCCATCAATCGAGGCAACAAACGCACTTATGAATCATCCGGGTGTTGCAACAGTTCTTGCAACAGGCGGCAGCGGAATGGTTAAGGCGGCATACTCAACAGGTAAGCCTGCACTTGGCGTCGGTCCGGGTAACGTACCTTGCTACATTCATAAGAGTGCTGACCTTGAACAAGCGGTTAACGACCTTATCCTTTCAAAAACATTCGACAACGGTATGATTTGTGCGTCTGAACAAGCCGCAATCGTAGATAAGGCAATCGCACCGAAATTTGAAAAACTTATGAAGAAATACGGCTGCTACTTTGCAAAGCCTGACGAAATTAAAAAGCTTAGCGATTACTGCATCGACAGTGAAAAGGGTGCTGTAAACCCTGTAATTGTAGGTAAGCCTGCAACATGGATTGCGGAGCAAGCGGGAGTGAAAGTTCCTGAGGGTACGAAAATTCTTCTTGCAAAACTTGACGGCGTAGGTCCTGAATATCCGCTTTCAAGAGAAAAGTTGAGTCCGGTACTTGCATACTTTATCGTTGATTCAACAGAAGAAGGAATCGACAGAGCAGAAGAAATGGTTATGTTCCACGGTATGGGACACTCGGCTGTTATTCACGCAAATGATGAAGATGTAATTCAAAAGTATGCTGCAACAATGAAAGCAAGCCGTCTTATCGTAAATTCACCGTCATCACACGGTGCAATCGGTGACATTTATAATACAAATATGCCGTCACTTACACTTGGCTGCGGTAGCTACGGCGGTAACAGTGTCAGCGGTAACGTTACAACGGTGAACCTTATAAATCAGAAGAGAGTGGCTAAGAGGAGAGTAAATATGCAGTGGTTTAAAGTTCCGGATAAGATTTATTTTGAGCATAATTCAATTCAGTACCTTGAAAAAATGCCGAATATCACTCGTGCATTTATCGTAACAGACCCGGGTATGGTTTCTCTTGGTTATGTAGATAAGATTTTGTATTACCTAAGAAAGAGAACGGAGCACGTTCATTGTGAAATTTTCTCAGATGTAGAGCCTGACCCGTCAATCGAAACAGTAAAACGCGGTGCACAGATGATGGACGAATTTAAGCCTGACGTAATTATCGCACTTGGCGGAGGCAGTGCAATGGACGCCGCAAAGGGTATGTGGCTGTTCTATGAACACCCTGATGTAGACTTTAATTCACTGAGACTTCGTTTCCTTGATATAAGAAAACGTGCGTTTAAGTTCCCTAAGATGGGTAATAAGGCACAACTTGTAGCTATTCCGACAACTTCCGGTACAGGTAGTGAAGTAACAAGTTTTGCGGTTATTTCTGATAAGAAGAATAATATGAAGTATCCTCTTGCAGACTACGAACTAACACCGAATATTGCGATTATCGACCCGCAGTTTGTAATGTCACTTCCGAAATCAGCAACTGCCGACACAGGTCTTGACGTGCTTACACACGCACTTGAGGCATATGTATCTGTAATGGCGTCGGATTACACAGACGGTCTTGCAATGAAAGCTATTCAGCTTGTATTCAAGTATCTTCCGAGAGCATACAAGAACGGTGCTGAGGACGCAGAGGCAAGAGAAAAAATGCACAATGCAAGTTGTATGGCAGGTATGGCATTTACAAACGCATTCTTGGGACTAAATCACTCAATCGCTCATAAAATCGGCGGTGAGTATCACGTTCCTCACGGCAGAGCAAATGCAGTATTGTTGCCGCACGTAATTAAGTATAATGCGTCAACACCTTCAAAGTTTGTGTCATTCCCTAAGTATAAGAAGTTCATTGCAGATGAAAAGTATGCTGAAATCGCAGCATTCTTGGGACTTCCTGCAAAAACAACAGAGGAGGGCGTACAGAGCCTTATAAATGCGGTTATAGACCTTATGAAAGAAGTTAATGAGCCGTTGTCATTCTCTGAATGCGGAATTGATGAAGAAACTTATATGAGAAATGTTCCTGACATTGCAAACAAGGCTTTTGAGGATCAGTGTACAACTGCAAATCCGAAGTTGCCGCTTGTTAAGGAAATTGAACAGATTATGATAGACGCTTATAAAGGTGTAAACTAATTGTTGAAATTTATCGGAAATAGGTATATAATTGATTGCGGAATATAAAGTTCTGTATTCCATAATCAATCAACGGGGGTTACCGAAAGGTAGCCCCTTTTCCTTTTTATTCAAAATAACGTAATGTCAGAATTTGTTGTGAAACGAAAAAATAATGAAAATGTCATATAAAAGCACTCATTTTATGTTATAATATAAATAATTAATTTAATCGGCATATAATAAATTAGGAAGGAGCGATTTTAAAATGGAAGAAGTATTTGATAAAATAAAGGAACACGCAAACAAAGCTAAGGACAGCGCGGTGCAGGTGACAAAAACAGTCATTGAGAAAACAAACAACATAGTAAACCAAACAAAATTAAAGTTTTCAATAAGCGAAACGAAAAGCAAAATTAAGGACATCTATACCGAAATTGGAAAGTCTGTATATGAAAATTATAAATCAACAGGCGAAGTGATTGACGATATGGAAGAAAAGTTCGCTAAAATCGACGCTATGACGGAGGAAGTTAACGAGCTTAAAGAACAGCTTTATCAGCTTAAAGAAAACGTAAAGTGTCCGAAATGCGGTGCGTATAATCATTCTGATGATGTGTACTGCTCAAAGTGCGGTGAAAGAATTTACAACGTAAATTCAGACGATACAGACAGTTATGACGATGATGAAGTTGTTATAATAAACGCTAAAAAACCTGAAACAGAAGAGGATTAATTATATGTCCGGTAGATTTGATAAGTTTTTTGATTATGCCTATGAAAAGGGCAGAGATATAGCTAAGAAATTTCACGGAAATAAGGGTGACAAGATGGATAAAAAGGGAATGAACATAGAATCATATGACGGTCAGGACGCTTTTTACACAGGCACTGACGAGGAATATGAAGAATTTTTGAAAAATGTCGATGTAAAAACAGATAATGATGCCGATGCAGAGCCTGTTGAAAACACTCAAAGAATTAATTTGAACGAAACGATTAATATTCAAAGTGTTATCGATAAATTCAAGAAAAAAGCCGGTGACATTGAAAACGGTGCAAGAAAGTTTAAAGACACGGTTGTAAGCAAGGTTGATGAATTTAAAGCTAAAAAAGAAGCCGAAAATACAACTGAGGCTGAAAACGAAAAAGAAGAAAAAAAGAAAGATAATTCTTTTGAAAAGGTTGTAAAAACGGCAGAGGATATTAAGGAAGATATTAAAAATGCCGTTGACGAAAGCGGTATAAAGGAAAAAGTTAAGAATACCGTTAAAAATTCGGTTGAAAAGATTGACAATAAGCTTGATAACATTCGCGAAAGCGTTGTTTCTGTATCTGAAATGTCAGACAGATTTGATGATGTTGAAAGCAAAATTCAAAATGTGTCAGAGGATATTGACGGCTTGAAATCGAAGATTAAAGATATTTCGGAAAAGTTGAATATTATTGATGTTCAAGATAACGAAAGAATGAAAGAACATAAGGATAATTATTCCGAGATCAAAAATTCGGTTGATGAAATAGCGAAAAGTGTTTCGGAAGTTAAACAAGCATTTAATTCGATTTCAAAACTTAATGACAGTGTGTTCGATTTGAAAAATACACAACTTAATACAAAAAATACAATTTCAGAACTTGAATCGAGTTTTGTAAAACTTAAAAAGAAATGCGTTCTCGGTGTAACCGTGCTTAGCATTTTAAGTGCAATTGTGATTGTGCTTGAAGTTGTATTAATGCTTTCATAAAATTGAATGATACATGAAAAGATCATAAGTAAATTATGGTCTTTTTTGATAGAAAATTATGGCCTTTTTGTAAACAATTTTTTAAATCTATTGACATAAACGTCAATAAGGAATATACTAATATGTGTTGTATGTGTTAAACATATAACGAATATAACGACTTATCTGCCCGCTGATAAGCGTTAGAATAGAATAATTGTGGGCAGAAAGGCTATGGAATATAATTATGAATTTTGGCAGATTTGGAAAAATAGCAAGTGTATCATTGATTGGTGCAATGTTGCTTGCAGGTTGTTCGGGAAACGGTCAAACTGTTATGAAAATAGGCGATACTAATATTACGGAAGGTGCGGTTAATTTCTTCGCAAATTACGGAATGGGTACAGAGGACGTAGACACCGCAGTTGATAATCTAAAGCAAGAATATCTTCTAAAAGAAGTTGCAAAGGCAATGGATATAACTCTAACCGACGATGAGGCTAAACAAGTTAAAAGCACTATTTCAAATTTTAAGGCTCAACAGGGCGGTAAAAAAGCCGGCGATAAGTTGCTTAAAAAGTACGGTGTTGATGATGATATAATGGAAACAATTATTTCGGCATCAACATATTCAAAGCAGATAATGGATCAGCTTGACGTTGCAGAACCGACAGATGATGAAGTTAAGCAGTATTTCGTAGATAATTATTTAAGAGCAAAGCATATTCTTATTTCAACAAAGGATATGACGACAGGTGCAGATCTTGATGAAGACAAGCTTGCAGAGGCTGAAAAGAAAGCAAACGAAATTCTTGAAAGAGCAAAGAACGGTGAAGATTTCGATGCACTTATAAAGGAATACAATGAAGACCCGGGTATGGAATCAAATCAAGACGGATACTTCTTTACAGACGGTGAAATGGTTTCTGAATTTGAAGATGCGACAAAGTCAATCGAGCCGGGCGAAATCACAATGTGTAAATCAGATTACGGTTATCACATCATAAAAAGATTACCGATAGACGAATCGGATTCAAAGTTTGGTGAGTATTTGGAAAACAATAAATCAGCAGTTCAGTCGGCAGTCACTTCAAAGAAACAAGAAGAGGCTCTTGAAAAGAAAGCTGAAGAATTGGGTATCAAGGTAGAGGTAAACCAAGATAAGATTGATAAAATGGTTATTCAGCCAAAGGATACGCCGGAACCTACAACAGAGGCGGAACCTACAACAGAGGCTAAATAAAATGACAAATCAAGCAAGTCTGTTATAAAAACAGACTTGCTTTTTTAATCTTTTTTCGTACAAAAGTCTTGACTAATGTCAAAAAGTATGGTATAATTTCATATGTTGTTGACAAGTATGCCGATGTGGCGGAACTGGCAGACGCCCGGGACTTAAAATCCCGTGGGAAGAAATTCCCGTACCGGTTCGACCCCGGTCATCGGCACCAAATGACTTAGAACTTTGTTCTAAGTCATTTTTTGTTGAAAAAATATAATATTAATTAGTGAAATAATATTGTAATACAAAACAAAATATGATAAAATAAAACTGATGGGCGGTATTTCGGAAGAAAATTGCACCTGACATTTAGTGCGTTGCGGTGATATTATCGGAGGTGATAATATAAACGCAATAGGATTTATCGGAGCGGGAAAATGCGGTATGAGTCTGGCTTACTATTTCAGAAGCAAGGGCGTAAATGTAATCGGTTTCTCGTCACGAAGTAACAATACAGAAGATTTTGAGCTTTACAGCCGTGAAAAGCTTATAAATAATAGTGACATAATTTTTATAACTACAAATGATGATAATATCCAAACGATTTGGAACAAAATCAAGGATATGAATTTAAAAGAGAAAATTATATGTCATTGCAGCGGCTCTGTGTCAAGTGAAATTTTTAAAGGTGCAGACAGTGAAAATGTTTGCAGTGTTCATCCGATGCTGGCATTTAACAGCAAGCATACGTCATTAAATGCAATATCAAACGCTTTTTTTACTGTCGAAGGTGGCGGAAAAGCAGTTGATACTGTTTCAGAAATTCTTTCATTATGCGGTAACAGATTTAAGATTATTACACCGGAAAATAAAGCCAAATACCATGCGGCGGCGTGTTTTGCGTCAAATTTTGTCGTATCGGTTTGCTATAAGGCAACGGAGCTTTTACAGGAGTGCGGTTTTTCAAAGTCGGAAAGTGAGAGTGCACTGTCAACACTGATGAAGTGCAATATGGACAATATACTTAAAGTCGGTTGTGAAAAAGCAATCACAGGACCTGCGGCAAGAGGGGATATGGCGACTGTTGAAAAACATATTGAAGTGCTTGATGAAAGAACAAGAGAGTTATACAAAGAACTGACAAATGTTATATTTGATATGAAAAACGGAGGAATAGAATGAAAAACACAACAGTAACCTTTAAAAATAAGAAAACTGACGGTGAAAAAATTACAATGCTTACAGCTTATGATTACACAACGGCAAAACTTGAGGACGAGGCAGGCGTTGATTCAATACTTGTAGGCGATTCGCTTGGTATGGTTATTATGGGATATGACAGTACATTGTCTGTGACAATGGATGATATGATACATCACAGTAAAATCGTTGCAAGAGGTGCAAAAAATGCACTTGTCGTAACGGATATGCCGTTTATGTCGTATCAAACATCTGTGTATGACGCAGTTGTGAACGCAGGCAGACTCATAAAAGAAGGTCATGCCGACGCGGTTAAACTTGAGGGCGGAGTTAAATTTGAGGAACATATAAGAAAAATCGTAGACGCGTCTATTCCTGTTGTCGGTCATATCGGAATGACGCCTCAATCGGTCAACGCGTTCGGCGGCTTTAAGGTTCAGGGCAAAAATATAGATGACGCAAAACGAATTATAGATGACGCAAAAGCGGTTGAAAGAGCCGGCGCATTTGCGGTTGTTTTGGAATGTGTACCGACACCGCTTGCAACATACATAACGGAAATTCTTTCAATTCCTACAATAGGAATCGGTGCGGGCAACGGCTGTGACGGTCAAGTGCTTGTATATCAGGATATGCTTGGAATGTATTCCGATTTTACACCGAAGTTTGTAAAGAAATACGGTGAATTGGGCGAGAGTATGAAAAATTGCTTTAAGGAATATTGCAGCGAAGTGAAAAACGGTACATTCCCAAAAGAGGAAAATTCGTTTAAAATGAGTGAAGAAGTTATGAAACAAATAACGGAGGAAGAATAAAATGCAGATAGTAAAAACAATAGATGAAGTAAGGAAAACAGTTAAAGCATGGAAAAAGGAAGGACTTACGGTTGGTCTTGTTCCAACAATGGGTTATCTTCACGAAGGACATAAAAGCCTTATAGAGCGTGCGGTAAAGGAAAATGACAGAGTTGTTGTAAGTGATTTTGTAAATCCTACACAGTTCGGTCCTAACGAGGATTTTGAAAGTTATCCGAGAGATATTAATGCGGATGCGAAACTTTGCGAAAGTGCGGGTGCGTCAATTATATTTAATCCTGAAGCTGATGAAATGTATGACAATGCACTTACATTTGTTGATATGAACAAGATTACAAAGGTACTTTGCGGTAAAACAAGACCTATTCATTTTTCAGGTGTGTGTACTGTTGTAAGTAAGCTGTTCAATATCGTTCAGCCTGACAGAGCATATTTCGGTCAAAAGGACGCACAGCAGTTATGCGTTATAAAGAAGATGGTTAAGGACTTGAACTTTGATATTGAAATAGTCGGTTGTCCTATAATTCGTGAAAATGACGGCTTGGCAAAGAGTTCAAGAAACACATATCTAAACGCAGACGAACGCAAGGCGGCACTATGCCTTTCACGTTCGCTTGAAATCGGCAAGAAGATGATTGCAGACGGCGAAACAGACGTAAAGACAATTATTTTGGCAATCAAAGCGGAGATTGGAAAAGAACCTCTTGCAAAGATTGACTATGTGGAAATGGTTGACTTCAATCAGCTTGAAACACTTGAAAAAGTACAAAAGCCGCTCCTTTGCGCAATGGCGGTATATATCGGAAAAACACGTTTAATAGATAATTTTATAATGGAGTAAGGAGAAAATAAGCAATGGAATTAACAATGCTTAAAGGTAAGATACATCGTGCAACCGTTACACAGGCAGAACTTGATTATGTCGGAAGTATAACGATTGATACGGCACTTTTGAAAGCGTCCGGTATACTTGAATATGAAAAGGTGCAGATAGTTGATGTAAACAACGGTCAGCGCTTTGAAACGTATACAATAGCCGGAGAAGAAAATTCGGGCGTTATATGCCTTAACGGTGCGGCGGCAAGATGTGTTCAAAAGGGTGATAAAGTTATTATTATGGCATACTGCAATATGACGGCGGACGAGGCAAAAGAACACAGGCCGACAGTTGTATTTGTTGATGACGACAACAAGGTGTCGCAAATCACGCAGTATGAAAAACACGGAGAAATAAAGTAATCTTTGCATATTGGAGGGATATATATGAATTTGCATACATTTATAAAGAAGTCAAAGGATTATATTTCCTGTTTCGTAAAATACGGTGCGGCGGTAATTGTCGCACCTTTTGCGAAAAACAAAGAAAAGTATAAGGATTTATGGCTTATAGCGGAGCGCGGAATTGACGCAAGGGATAATGCGTATTATTTGTTCAAGTACATTACCGCAAATCATCCCGAAATCAATATTGCTTACGCAATAACGAAAGATTCCGCTGACAGAGAACGTGTGGAAAAACTCGGCAGAATTATAAATCATAACAGTTTTGAACATTACATTTCGCTTGTGCTGTCAAAAGTAAAAATCAGTACACATATTATGGGTTACACACCGTACATAGATTTTTTTGTTAAGGCTGATAAAAAGGGTATTATAAAGGGCAAAAAGATATTTTTACAGCACGGTATCATCAAGGATAACCTTACATATTTGTATAACAATAATGTGAATTTGGATTTGTTTGTGTGTTCGGCAAAGCCTGAATACGAGTATGTCAAGAACTTGTACGGATATAAGGATAGCGTTGTGCAAATGCTTGGTTTGTGCCGTTATGACGCACTGTATAAAAATGAACAGCCGACAAAAAAAGTTTTGCTTATGCCGACTTGGCGATACAATCTTCAAGGGGCTGACAAAAAAGAATTTGTAAAAAGCGAATATTACAAGGTGTATTCAAATTTTCTTGCAAGTGAAAAATTAAAAAACGTTCTTGAAAAATACAATTATGAATTGCTTTTCTATCCTCATATTGAGTTTCAGAGATTTATTGATACGTTTAAAGGCGGCGAGCAAGTTAAGATTGTTACGTTCAATGACAGTACGGTGCAAAATTTACTTATTAAATCGGACGTTCTTATAACCGATTTTTCAAGCGTGTTTTTTGATTACGGATATATGGAAAAACCTATGATTTTCTATCAGTTTGACAAAGAGTCATTCAGACAACAGCATTACGAAGAAGGTTATTTCGACTATGAACGTGACGGTTTCGGTGAAATTTTGTATGATGAAAATGACGTTATAGACGAACTTGACAGAATACTTGAAAACGGTTGCGTGCTTGATGATAAGTACAGAAAAAGAATTGATAAATTCTTTACGCTTAGAGATGAAAATAATTCACAACGTAATTTTGAGGCTATAAAAGAAATTTGCGACAGAGGTTGAGTATGAAAAAAGTAAGTATCATAATTCCCGTATACAATATGGAAGAGTGGGTTGAAAGCGGAATTAAGTGTATAACGGAACAGACATATGAAAATCTTGAAATTATAATAATTGACGACGGTTCAAAAGACGGAAGTTATATGAAATGCCTTGCCGAGGCGGATAAGGACAGACGTATTGCGGTATTCGGCAAAAACAACGAAGGACCCGGTGCGGCAAGAAATCTGGCACTTAGAAAAGCAACGGGCGATTATATATATTTCTTTGATATAGACGATTATCTTGAAAAAAATGCGATAGAAAAATTTGTCCGTTATATGGAAAATGAAAATACCGACCTTGTTGTGTGCAGTTTTTCTATGTTTGACGGTGAAAAGGTTTTCCGCACTGTCAAAAAGGCTGACGGACTTAAACGTACAGGCGAAGATGCACGAAAAGATTATTATGAGCATATGTTTATGTACGGCGAACGCGGTATTCAAGGGGCGGCTTGGTTTAAGCTATACAAGACCGATATAATCAGAAAAAACGGTATTGAGTTTCCTAAGCTCAGAAAAAGCGAGGACGATGTTTTTGTCGCAAGGTATGTAAACTGTATAGACAGTTTTTATATGACCGGCGATGTACTTTGCAGATACTATGTAAACTCATATAAAAGATTTTGGGATAAGTATCGCTTTGATATTTTTGATACGTCAAGACAGTCTACAATGTACGTTAAGGACATTGTTTTAAGCTGGAACAGAAATAACAAGGACGTTTTGCAGAGAATTTATGACGATTATTTTCATAAAACATTCGGAAGTTTCTGCTTTTTGTTTAATCCGAACTTGAAATTAAACCGCAATGCAAGGTATGCGAGGTTAAAAGAAATAACGGATATTTTTATGGACGATATATCTTGTGACGGTATAGAAATCAACCATCCGATTTTTAAGAGTATGAAAAAGAAAAATTACAGAGCGATTTATGTAAGAATTGTGCTTCATATTTTGAAACATAAATTCGACTGAATTTGACACAAGCTATTGACTAAAGAATAAAACAGTGGTACTATTTTATAGTGCCACTTTATTGATGTATAAATTAAGGGGAGAGAATTTTGAATCAGAAAGAACGTCTTGAAATGATCAGAAGAAAGCGTTTGCGTGAACAACGCAGACGTAAATTTTTAATTCGCAGAGTATTTGTATTTGCAGTTGCAATTATAATCGCAGCTCTTGTTATATTCGCAATTAAAGGGTGCGTGTCGTCCGTATCGCAAAGGGCGGAGCAGAAAAGACAGGAGGAGCTTGCGGCTATGTCAACGCAGACGCCGACAACTGCACCGGCACAAAAATCAAATTCATCGGATATTGACCAAAATTATTATCAAAATTCGGCGTTCATCGGTAATTCGTTCGTAGACGGAATGATGAATTACAGCCTTGTAGAAGGTGCGGATTATTTTGCGAGAATCGGTTTGAATGTCAATGACGCAATGACGAAATCCACATCAACGGGTACAGTGCCTGTTATTGAAGAACTTAACAACGGCAAGAAGTACAATAAAATATTTATGATATTCGGTGAAAACGAACTTGGTTGGGCTAATTCGGATACATTTGTAGAGCAGTACGGTGCACTTATTGACAAAGCAAAGTCATATCAGAGTACGGCAAAAATATATTTGTTTGCGATAACCCCGGTAACCAAAGAGGTATCGGACAATAACGTGGATAATACAAATAACGAGCAAATAGTTAAATACAATGAATTGATAAAGAAACTTGCCGAGAGCAAAGGTGTTGTCTATGCGGACGTATACAGTGCCGTTGTAGGCGAGGACGGCAATTTGCCTGACGGAGTGGCGAGTGACGGTATTCATTTCGGAGAAGATTATTATAAAAAGTGCTTGGTTTATATACAAAATAATATAAAATAATCAGAAGAGAGGATATATGAGATGAAAAAATTAGTTTTGGGTTTGGCGGCAGTTATGATGTGCGTATCGCTTGCAGGCTGCGGAGGTAAGGCTGTTGATATAAATGAGCTTGCGTCGGCATTGTCGAGTGACGGTAAATTTGCGGAACAGCTTACGGAGGTTTCATCGGATATTGCTGAAAAGAGATATATGATTTCAGACGGCGAAGTTGAAGAATGTGTGTCATATACAGGTACACCGGCGGTTGTTGATGAAATTACAATATTTAAAACATCAGATACGGAATCAGTGAAAGAAAAAGCCGAACAACATATTGAAACACAAAAAACAACATACACAAGCTATGCACCGAATGAAGTGTCAAAGCTTGACGACTGCGTTGTTGAAACTGTCGGTGATTACGTTATCGTATGCGTAAGCGAGGACTCATCAAGCGTACAGAGCATAATTGACCAATATACAAAATAATTTGAAAGGGTGTAGGTAGTGTACTTTTCAAGTTTATTATTTTTGTTCGTGTTTCTGCCGATAGTTTTGGCGGTATACTATATTGTGCCGAGAAAATTCAGAAATGCATTTTTACTCTTGGCCAATCTTGTATTTTACGGTTGGGGAGAGCCTGTTTTTATTTTAATAATGATTGTTTCTGTCGTGTCGAATTATATATTCGGACTGCTGATAGAAAAATACCGCGATAACCAAAAACGTAAAAAAACGTTTTTGGTTTTGTCGCTTGTAATTAGTTTAGGACTTTTGGCGGTGTTTAAATATACGGGATTTGTCACTGATATATTGAGAGCAATTCCGCCGTTTAGCTTTATGCCAAAAATCAATTTACCGTTGCCGATAGGAATTTCATTCTATACATTCCAGACGTTATCGTATACGATTGATGTATACCGAGGGGACACTAAAGCACAAAAAAGCCTTGTGTCGTTCGGAACGTATGTTTCATTTTTTCCACAGCTAATAGCAGGGCCGATTGTAAGATATACAGACATTGCGAAAATGCTTGATGAAAGACGTGAAAACATATCGCAGTTTGCCGACGGTATAAAGTTGTTTGCAGTTGGGTTGGCGAAGAAAGTTCTTATTGCAAATCAAATGGGTGTACTTTGGGATACAATCAGAGGAACGTCGTCAAACGGCATAGTCGGTGCGTGGATTGGCATAATTTCATATGCGTTTCAGATATATTTTGACTTTTCGGGATATTCCGATATGGCTTGCGGACTGGGTAAAATGTTCGGTTTTGAATTTATGAAAAACTTTAATTATCCGTATGTTTCAAAGACGATAACTGAGTTTTGGCGCAGATGGCATATTTCGCTTAGTTCATGGTTTCGCGACTATGTTTATATTCCGCTCGGCGGCAACAGGTGCAAATTACCGCGTGTGATTTTTAATTTGTTTGCAGTTTGGGCATTGACAGGATTATGGCACGGTGCAAATTTTAATTTTATTGCGTGGGGAATTTATTATTTTGTTATCCTTGTGCTTGAAAAATATGTGTACGGCAAATATCTTGAAAAATTGCCGTCTTTGCTAAAACACATATACGCATTGTTTTTAATACTTCTCGGTTGGACAATTTTCTATTTTGAAGATTTCGGACAATTTGCGACGTATTTGACAAGTATGTTTACGTTGAAAAACGGTATTATCGGCGGTGATACGCTCAGTACAATACTTATGTATTTGCCGATTTTGATTGTGACGGCAATGGCGTCACTTCCGATATGGAAGAACACGTATTTGAAATTAAAGTATAAAAAGTATATGGGCGTGTTGGAAATTGCATTTTGTGCGGTTGTGATTGTGCTTTGTACGGCGTCACTGGTAAATCAAAGCTATAATCCGTTCCTGTATTTCCGTTTCTAAGGGGTGATATAA